>CAUQAR010000010.1:0-20740 GCA_963515775.1 uncultured Selenomonas sp.
ACGTCATGCGCCGTACACATTACGCCCGCGGAAAACCCTGCTCCTCCGCAATTTTTTGAACCTCCTCGATGGATAGGTCCGCCGTCTCCGCGATGGATGCAATGGACATGCCGTTCTCGATGAAAAGGCGGATGAAGCGGTTTCGCTCTGCCGCCATCCCTTGGGCCATCCCCTCGGCTTTACCTTCGGCTCTGCCTTCCGCTCTGCCTTCGGCTTTACCTTTTGCAATCCCCTTGGACATCCCCTCGGCTCTGCCCTTGGCGATGCCTTTAGCCATGCCTTCGCGGCGGCCGTCCTCGAACCAATGTTTCTTCTCATGCCGGTAGTCGCGCTCGGCCATTTCTTTTTGCAGATACGCATGGAAGTTCGACGCGTCGCGCAGGAACTCGTCCGTTGCACTCCATGCGTCGTTGATCGCCGGTTCACTCATCGCAAGCTCCTCCATTTCTTCGTCTGACAAGTCGTTTTCAAAGTATGCCATCCATTTCTCCAGCCGCCGCATCTCGCGCAGGTCCTTGCGCGTGACCTTGGGCAGCTCGAGGAAGTGAATTTCGATGTCCTCGGTCAGCCGATGCTGCGTGCGGATGTCGTACAGTCCGTACATGTTGTGAAAGCCGGGCTGCGGCAGGAAGCTGTATGCCAGCAGGTTGATCGTTACGGTGCGGCGCAGCGCGTCGTAGTCCGCGCCCTTTTTGATGGAGTCGCGGTAGAGCTGCGCCCAGTAGTAGAGCGTGCGGCGCTCCATGTTGTGCATGTTCTGCACCTGCACCTCGATGTTGAACTGTGTGCCGTCGCGCCCGATGCAGAAAATATCCAAGACGGTCGTCTTATCCTCGGGCCCGTCAGGATCGACGGTACGCTCTGCGAAGCGCAGATCGACGACGGCATTGTCCTCCTCGTAGCCGAGCACGGCGTTGATGAAGGCGATCGTGATGTTTTTGCGCTCCTCGCGTCCGAAGACGTATTTGAAGAGCACATCGTTGAGCGCGTTAAAATTCCTGATTCGCATGCGGCACCGTCCTTTGCGTGCAGTTTCTTCACATATTATAGAATATTTCATAGACGCAGGTCAAACGAAACAGCAATCGTATTTGCGCGCGATCGTTTTTTGCATTTCCTATTGACCGAGGGTTTGTAATTTGTCCTGCAATGTGTGCAGCAATGTCATGCGCTCTTTGATGGCTTGGCGTATGGCGGCAGGGTCTTGCGGCGCCGCCGTGCACGTTTCTTCCCGCGCGTTGTCTATATGTGCGGCGACGGCGGCTTGATTGACGACGGACGATATGGCCGCGGCGCGCAGGAGGTCGATGGCGTTGTTGACTTCCGTGAAAGCCGCGGTCAATTCTTCTGCGGGCAGTGCGTCGAGGTGCCGACAGCGGGCGTGCAGTTTGTCGAGGGCGATGCTGCCGACGCTGCGGATCACGGCAAATGCGGACGGCAGAGACGCCGTCCGCTTTCCTGCGATCAGGACGGCATCTGCGGGCAGTGCACTCCGATACGGTTCTTCCCGCAGCATGTTGACGAAGCGGTCGACGCCGATGATGCAGTGCGCCTCGGAGAGCGCCGCGCGCAGCGCCGCCTCGCTGCATTCTTGGAAGGCCAGCGGCGTGTATGTCACATGGTCCAGCCCAAGACTCCTGCAGTAATCTGCCAAAAATACCGGATAGGCGAGATAATTGTTGAAAATGCAGACGCGGGTCCCCGCGGGCAGCCGCGCGATGCTGAGGAAGAACGTCGCGTCGGGCTGTAGGTCCATGCACAGCAGCTTGTCGTGCGGCAGCGTTTCTTTGAGCTGCGGGTAGGTGGTTCGCGCGCATACATAGAGGTCCGCAGCGGCGCCGTTCGCCGCGGCTTCCTCTGCGAGCAGCGGGGTTACATGAATGCCGCCGCCAAAAATCGACCGTAAAATATCTTGCAGTTCCGCCGCAATCAAACGGCTGCTGCCGACGGCAGCGATATTCAGCTCCATGATGCGTTTCCTTCCTTCTCGGCGAGCGCCGCGAATGCCTGTGCCGCATGGGACAGTGAGCGTCCCGCCTTGCGGATGAGGGCGGGATAGAGATAGAGCGGCGGTGAGAGCGGTACGGATGTGAGACGGTCGTCATGCTCGATGAGGTGCTCGGGCAGGATGGAGATCCCGAGGCCGTCGGCGACGAGGCTTTTGAGGAGCTGTACTTGCGCGGTCTCCATGGAGACGGGCGGCATGATGTCGGCGTCTTCAAAGCATTTCACCAGCAGACGGCGGAAAAAGCAGCCGTCGTCCATGAGGATGAAGGATTCTTCGGTGAGTTCTTGAAGCGCGACGGAGTTCGCGCGCCGCAGCGGATGGCTGCGGGGGCAGGCGACCGTCAGTTCCTGCCGTGCGAGCGGCAGGCAATGGAACGCCGTATGCGGCGCGTCGGGCGTACAGAAGACGAAGGCGAACTCGAGCCTATCGGCGTGTACCTGCGCGCAGAGTTCCTCTACGTCGGCCTCGATCAGGTTCAGCGTGATGCCGGGATACGCGCGGCGGAATGCGGTCAGCATCTCGCTGCACGGGGCGATGCCTGCGAGCGGCGTTACGCCAATGGAGAGACGACCGAGATTATGGGACTTGAGGTCGTTGATTTCATTCAATGTCGTCGAAATGCCCTGCATGATGTTTTTGATGTGGCGATAAAATACTTTTCCTTCGGCGGTGAGCACTGCTTTCCGTTGGCTGCGGTCCAAAAGGCGGATGTCCAGTTCCTCCTCGAGCGAGCGCACCGCGTTCGTCACGGCGGGCTGAGAGACATACAGACGCTCGGCAGCGCGTGTAAAGCTGCCCAGCTCGCTGACCATGAGAAAATATTCCAGTTGCCGCAGTTCCATGCGCATTCACCTCGTTCAGACTGTATACTCATTCTATCACAGAATGCGGCGATCGGTATATATGAAAAATATCGCTTTACTATAAGGAAAACATATCGTTTGATTTGTGCAACTTATACCATAAATGGGGACGCGCTTCATGGGACACATGTATAACGGGTGTCTATTATTTTGCCGGGCATACGCCGTCGTCGGGCGGGATGTGCGCGGCGCGGAGGTCCTGGGTTATGTTTTGATAATGCCGCGGTATTTTGATTTGCGCGCTGCGAATGCTATGATGGAATTGTCAAAGCGCACGGAGGAATGTGCGCGTCGCTATCGTCTTAACGAAAGGAGTTTTATCATGCCGTCCACATCGATTGATAGTCAGATTCACGGGTGCCTCTTTAGCACGGATGAAATGCGCGAAATCTTCAGCGATCGCTCGCTGGCGCAGGCTTGGGTTGATACGGAGGCCGCGCTCGCGCAGGCGCAGGGCGAGCTGGGCATCATCCCGAAGGAAAAGGCGGACGTGATCGTCTCGCACACGGACGCGTCGCAGCTCGATCTCGCGGCCATCGGCGAGGCCTATAAGAGCTCCATCACGATCGTCCCGCTCGTCAAAGCGTATCAGCAATATCTCCTGCCGAGCGATGCGGGCGAGTATCTGCACTGGGGTGCGACCAGTCAGGACATCGTGGACACGGGGCTGATTCTGCTCGAGAAAAAGGCATATGAAGTCATCCTCCGCGATATGAAGATCTGCCAGTCGCACTGCCTAAAACTTGCGAAAAAATGGCGGGATCAGGCGATGTGTGGGCGCACGCATGTCATTCACGCGGTACCGATCACGCTCGGGTATAAGATCGCGATATGGGCGGACGAGCTCGGCCGCGACATTGCACGGCTCGAGGAGATCGCGGACCGTGTCTTCGTCGGGCAGCTCTCGGGCGCGGTGGGAACGCTCGCATCACTCAAGGAGACGGGCAAGGGACTCGAGATGCAGCAGCGCATGATGGAGATCCTCGGACTGAAGGTGCCGACGATCTCTTGGCATGTGGCGCGCGACAGTCAGGCGGAGTTCTCGAGCACGCTTGCGATCTGTGCAGGGACGCTGGCGCGCATCGCGCACGAGGTGCTGACGCTCCAGCGCTCGGAGACGATGGAGCTGGAGGAGCCGTTCTTCATGGGCAAGATCGGTTCCTCGACGATGCCGCATAAGCGCAATCCGCAGGTGGTGGAGGGCATCATCGCCGTCTGCCGCAATGTGCGCAGCGTGGCGCCCTCCATCGTAGAGGCAATGTTCTGTGAGAACGAACGCGACTGGGGCTGCCTGCTTTCGGAGTGGGAGGGGATACCGCGGCAGTGCCATCTCCTCGGACAGGCGCTTGAAAAGTCGAAGGATGTCCTCGAAAATCTCATCGTCTATCCGGCGCATATGGAGCAGAACCTCAAGAAGCTGCACGGCCTCATCATGAGCGAATGCGTCATGATGCACCTAGCCCCGCGCATGGGGCGGCTCACGGCACACGAGGTCGTCTATGAGGACTCGATGCAGGCATACGAGCAGGAGACCTACCTCGGCGAGGTGCTCAAGAAAGACGCGCGCGTGACGAAGGTATTCACCGACGCAGAGATCGACACGATGATGGACCCGCACAGCTATATCGGCTATGCGCCGGAGTTTGTGGACCGGGTATTGAAGAAATACGGCGCGTAAACTTTCTCATGAGGTGCATCTATGAATACCAAGCGAAATAAATTTCTCGCTGTCGCCGCGATTGCGCTTGTGCTGTGGTTCCTGCCCGTCCCCGACGGGCTGGAGCCCGCGGCGTGGCATCTCTTTGCCATCTTTGTCAGCACGATTGCGGGCTTCATCTTGCAGCCCGTCCCCATCGGCGCGATGGGCTTCCTCGGCGTCACGGCCGCCGCGCTGACGGGCACGGTCAGCGTCGGCACGGCGATCTCGGGGTATGGGAACGGAACGATTTGGCTCATCATCTGCGCATTCCTGTTATCGCGCGGGTTTATCAAGAGCGGCCTCGGCAGGCGCATCGCCTTTGTCGTGATCAAGCTCATCGGGCGCTCGTCCCTGACGCTCGGCTATGCCATCACGGCGAGCGACTTCATCATCTCGCCCGCGACGTCGTCCAGTACGGCGCGTGCGGGCGGCATCATCTTCCCCATCATCAAGAGCCTCTCGGGCGCGCTGGGCTCTGAGCCGGGAGCGACCGCGCGCAAATTCGGCGCCTACATCATGCAGATCGAGTATCAGGCGAACGCCATCACCTGCGCGATGTTCATGACGGCGATGGCGGGGAATCCGCTCTCGGTGGAGCTCGCGGCGAAGGCGACCGACACGCAGATCACATGGGGCGGTTGGGCGATCGCCGCGCTCGTGCCCGGGTTGATCTCGCTTATCGTGATGCCATATCTGCTGTATCGGCTCTTCCCGCCGGAGATCAAAGATATGCCCGCGGCCAAACAGATGGCGATGGACGAGCTGGCGCAGATGGGGCCGATGTCGCATATCGAGAAGATCGTCGCCGTAGTGTTTTGCGGGGCGCTCGCCCTGTGGGCGACGTCTGGACTGCATCACATCGACGCGACGACCGTCGGCATGCTCGCTGTGGCGGTGATGCTCCTCAGCAATGTGCTCACATGGGATGATGTCCTGAACGAAAAAGGCGCGTGGAACACGATGTTTTGGATGGGCTCGCTGATTGCACTGGCATCCGCGCTCGCAAAGAGCGGTTTCATCAAGTTCGTCGCCGATGCCGTCGGCAGCGGCATCGCGGCCGCCGGGATCCACTGGACGTTCGCCTTTGTCCTGCTCATCGTCGTCTATGTCTATTCGCACTATGCGTTTGCGAGTGTGTCCGCGCATATCGGCGCGATGTACGCCGCGTTCCTCACGGTCGCCATTGCCGTCGGTACGCCGCCCATGCTCGCGGCGATCGCCTTTGCCGCGATGTCCAATCTCATGATCCCGCTCACGCATTACGGCGGCGGCGCGGCGCCGATTCTCTACGGCGCGGGCTACGTCTCGCAGGGAGACTGGTGGCGGCTCGGCTTCATCATCACGACGGTCAACGTCGTCATTTGGCTCGTCCTCGGCGGCGCGTGGTGGAAGGTCATCGGACTTTGGTGAGTGCCGCCGACTCTTACATTTGCAGGAGACGCGCGATATTATCGCCCAGGGCCATTTCGGCCGCTGCGGCGGACGGACTGACGTATTCGATCATTTGTCTGCAAAGGAGTGGGGCGCCGAACGGCGCGTCCGAGCCGAAGAGACATCGCTCCGGGACCTCCGTCAGCGCGCACTTGACGGAGAGCGTCGTAAATGCCGCGGATAAATCCAGATATACGTTTCGGTGCGCCTTTGCGAACGCAATGGCTTCCTCCAAAGATGATCACAAGAACCGTCTATCCGGAAAACCCGCCGCGCGTGGAATACGCGCTCTCTGATCTTGGTACGACCATTCGTCCGGTCCTAAAGGAGCTGTGCCTTTGGGGACGGCATTATCAAGAGACGGTTTCAAAAGCGAACGGCTCATTGATAGCGGCAACGGCCCCCGGAGATTGATGATGTCACGTCAATCTCTGGGGGCCGTTTTCGGTCGTGTGGAAGGGCGCGGCGCGCAGCGGGGACGTAGATGCCGTGGCGCGTCACCCTTCCGCTTCGCGCTGCGCGAGGATGTCGTCGATCTCGCGCTGCTGCTGGCGTTCGATGCGTTTTTGGATGAAGATGTTCGGGATGGAGACGCCGACGACGATGGCGAGGATGATCGTGATGCCGTTGACGCCGAAGCGCAGCGCCTCGAGGAGCTCTTCGACCGAGATGGTCTGGATATGGAGGATGGCAAAGAGCAGCCGATAGAGCAGTACGCAGGGGACGAGCGGGATGACGGGCGGGATGATGAGCAGCGTGTTCGGCGTATGCACAATGTGAATGACTCTGAGGGCCGCGATGCCGACGACCGCCGCGGCGGCGAATGAACCGATGGCCTGCGGCAGGCCGAACTCGAGCATGAGGGCGTTGCGGATCAGCATGGTGACGATGCCTTCGATCGCCACGATGGCGAGCAGCTTCTTCGGTGTGTTGAACATGATGGAGAAGCCGCCGGCCGCGAGCGCCGCCGCAATCGCCTGGTTGAGATAGGTGTCCGTCGGCTGAATGTGGACGTCGGAGATGTTGTGGATCCCGGCGATGAGGATGGCAAAGGCGATGCCGAATGTCAATCCGCCGATGATCAGCATGGTGTCCATGGCGCGCGTCATGCCGGAGGTGGTGAAGCGATTGAGCATGTCGCTCGCGGCGTTGACCGACGGGAACCCCGGCATCAGAAAGATGGTGCAGGCGACGAGCGCGTACCACATGGTCCCCAGCCCGAGTGCCGTGGGGATGACCCACGCGCAGAGCGTCGCGACAAAGCCCGTGATCATGGCGCACGCGTACGGATTAAACGCGTATTTTGTGCTGAGCCGATGGGCGATGAAGCCGGCGAGGGCTGCGATCGTTGCGACGAGCGCTTCGATCCAGCTGCCGCCGAACAGTTTGCACGAGCCGCCCGAGCCGACGGACGCGCCGAGCGCAATGCCCCACGCGGGATAGCAGAGCGGACGCTCGCGGATGCGCGCGATGGCGCGCTCGATGGGCTGCATGGGTGTGTTGCCGCGCAGGATGCGCCATGTGAGCTTGCTGACCGCAGCGATGACCGAGAGGTCGACGATGTGCTTCATGCACTTGCGGAACTGGGTGAAGGAGCGCTCGCCGTCGCTGACGCTCAGCATGAGCGTCGTGTAGGTGACGTGGGATTGAATCTGCGCGGACGGGATGCGCAGATGCACGGCGGCGCGCGTCATATCGCGGACGATGCGCGCACAGTCGGCGCCGTTCTCCATGAGTGTCTGCCCGATGTCCAGCAGAATTTTCATCTTGCGGTTGAGGGTCTTGTTGTCGTCGCTTTTCGCATTTTGAATGTGATCCGGTTTCATAGCGTTGATCGGCTGCCTTTCTCATCTGTCTGCAACTTTTTTCATTATAGCACAGGGCGCCGCATTCGTGAAACGGTGTCGGCGCGATGGAGAAAGTTTTTTGTTAAGAGAGCGGGACGGCGGCGTAATCCTCGGCGCCGAGGACGAAGGCGGCGCGTCCGGCCGTGCGGTCGGCCAGCGCGCGGCGGTGCGTTTCGACCTCCGCCGGGGGGATGCGCAGCGAGAGCGTCACGTCGTCCGCATAGACTGTCTCGCCCGCGTACAGTGCATTGCTGCGGATATAGCGTTCGAGGGCGGCGAGGAGGTCGTAGGGGATGCGCACCTGCATCGTGCGGAGCGGCGTCATGCGGACCTTAGGCGTTGCCGTGAGGCCGCATCCCGCCGCGTGCGCATAGGCGCGGGTGAGCCCGCCCGCACCGAGCTTCACGCCGCCGAAATAGCGCACGACGGCGACGACTGCGTTCGTGACGCCGCACGCTTTGATCGCGGCGAGGATGGGGCTGCCTGCCGTGCCGCCGGGTTCGCCGTCGTCGCTCGAGCGCTGCTGCTCCGACGCCGCGCCGAAGGCCCATGCGTACGGCACATGCCGCGCATCGAAATGCTTCTTTCGGATCGCTTGGATGCACGCGCGCGCATTCGCCTCGTCCGATGCGTGCAGCGCATAGGCGAGGAAACGGGAGCGCTGCACTTCATATGAGACAGGGGAGACGCTTTCGATCGGCGTCTCCCCTGCTGCGATGGTGATATAGGGCTGTTTGCTCATTTGTTCTTGCGGTTGAAGTAGTCGACGACGGCGGCGTCGAGCAGGATGTAGGTCGGGCCCGTGCTCGCCGTCAGCGCGCCCGCCTGAAAGATGGGGCAGACGTAGCCGCGGCCGCCGAGGAAGTAGTCCGTCGGGATTTCGCGCACGGATTTCTCGGGCTGGATGGGTGTGTTGCGGCCCTGCTCGTTGTAAAGATGTCCGCTCACGGCCTCACCGTCGAGGTCGGACGGGGTGAGATGAACGAAGAAGGCGAGCGGCAGGCGCTGGCCAGTTTTCTTGTAATAGACGATGCCGTAGTCGCGGCGGGTCGGCTGGTTATCGCGCAGCGCGTAGCGCATGTCGGTGAACGTGACGGAGAGGAAGTTCTCGTCGTCGAGATGGACGCGGTAGCCCAGCTCGCCGCGGTAGAATGCGCCGCGCTCAAACTGCGCGTGGAAGTCCGCGGCAAGCGCCTGCATGTCGGCGTTGATGCGGTCGGCAATGACGCTGTCGCCGAGGCTGAGCACGGGGTAGGCGATCGTTAGGTTGGTCGTCGTTTCACGGTGTTCGGAGACGGTCGCGCCGGCGGTGCCGGCGATGCCGAGAACGAACGCGAGGGCAAGCAGGAATGATCTGACTTTCATGATATAATGGCCTCCTTATATTGGATAATCGAATCATAATAAAAATTTACGCCTTTGTCAAATAAATGATAGTAATCCCGGCGCCGTTGTAGTATGATGGGAACGGTTTTTTTGACGTGTTGCAGCAAGCGGAAAGGTTGTGTTACAAAGGCGATGAGTGAATCGACCATGCAGCGGAAGCTGAAGCATCGGCACCTCCAGCTGATCTCGATCGGCGGTGTCATCGGGAGCGGCTATTTTCTCGGTACGGGATATGTGCTCGCGCAGGCGGGGCCGGCGGCAGTGCTCTCGTATCTCCTCGGCGGGTTCATTGTCCTCGCAGTCATGCTCTGTCTGGCGGAGCTGGCGGTGGAAAAGCCGCTGTCGGGGTCGTTCGTCATCTACGCGCGCGAGAATATCTCGGCGACGTGGGCCTGCGGCGTCGGCTGGTCGTACTGGGTGACATGGGTCTCCTATGTCCCCTCGGAGATGATCGCGGCGGGCATCATCATGAACGGCTTCCTGCCGGAGGTCGGGACGATCTGGTGGGCTGTGTTCTTCGGTCTGATCGTTACGATCATCAATCTGTTTCGGGTCGATAAATTCGGAGAGAGCGAGTTTTGGCTCTCGCTTGTAAAGATCCTTGCGCTCGTGGTATTTAGTGTCGTCGCGCTCCTCATTTGCCTCGGGCTGATCAGCGAAGAGGGCTATATCGGCACGCGCATTCTGCTCGGCAGCGGCGGATTTGCGCCGCACGGCTACTGGAGTGTCGCGCTTACTATGGTCATCATCCTCGTCAATTTTCAAGGCGCGGAGATCATCGGCCTTGCGGCGGGGGAGACGGCCGATCCCGCCAAGAGTATTCCGTTTGCCGTGCGCAATGTGACATGGCGCATCATCGCACTCTACATCGTTCCGATCACGCTGCTCATCTCCATCCTGCCGTGGGACCGCGCATCGCTCACGGAGAGCGTGTTCGCAGCGGCGCTTGCCGAACACGGATTTTCGCATCTCGGCGCGCTGTTCTCCTTCGTCGTGCTGACGGCGGCCGTCTCCTGCTCGAACTCCGGTCTCTACGGCGCCGCGCGCACCGTTCACGCGCTCGCGACCATGGGAATGGCGCCGCGCGTGCTCGGCGGGCTGAGCGGCAAGGGGATCCCTGCGCGCGCGATCTATGCCTCCATCGCCTTTTGCTGGGTGGTCATCGGCATCTACGCGATGAATCCGCACGCCGCGCTCTACACCTACCTGCTCGCGCTCTCTGGATTTTCGGGCGCGGCGGCATGGATCTCGATCTGCTGGAGTCAGTATCGGCGGCGGCGGACGCTCGAGGCGCAGGGGGCCGTGTCGCAGCTGCGCTACCGCATGCCGCTCTTTCCGTATGTGACGCTCTTCGGCATCTGGGCGCAGGTGCTCTGCCTCGTGTTCATGGTGTTTACGCCAGAGCTGCGCGCCGCACTCTATCTCGGCGTACCCATGCTCATCGTGCCGATGATCGCCTACAGGTTCTTGCGGCGCCGGTGAGAGCGTGCTATAATTTCGTCAGGAGATAAGGAGCTTTTTGGCAGGGAGAAAATAATATGTTCGGCTTGTTAGGGAAGAAAAAAGAGACGGAGGTATCGCTCGCGGATCGGATCAATGCGACGCCGCTTGCGCAGGGAGATACCCGAAAAGCGGAAAAGCTGAAGGCGCAGCAGCCCTCTGCCGGTCTCAGGGCGGCGGGCGGAGGGGATATTAAAACCGCCTATGTGCAGCGTGCAGAGCTGACGGCGGAGCACCTGCGGTCCCTTTACGACGTGCCGGGCGGTCCGGCCGTGGTGCTCGGTTTCATCTCGCCGGACCTTTCCATGGAGGACGTATCACGCGCGATCTCTGCGGCCTCGCCCCCCGATGTGAAGATCCTTCTCATGACGACATGCGGGGAGCTCACGCATGTGCCGGGAACGCATTCCTACTACATGGAGGCGAACGAGGGGCGGGCCAAGGTGCTCTTGCAGGTCTTCTCCAAGCGCATGGTCGCCGAGGCGCATATGCTGACGATCCCGCTGCACAACGAGGATATGCGGCGCGGCACGGCGGAGCTCACACCGGCGGAGCGTACGCTGCGCATTCGCGAGGGGGTGCGGCATGAGACCATCCCGTTCCCCGTACGCTTTGACGACACGTTTGCCTTTGTCTACGTCGACGGCGTGAGCGCGTGCGAGTCCTTTGTGCTCAAGGGCATCTATGATTCGGGCATTCTCCCCTGCCCCTATATCGGCGGCAGCGCCGGCGGCAAGCTCGACTTTTCGCATACCTATATCTATGACGGACATCATATCCTCGAAAATCACGCGGTCGTGCTCGTCGTTAAACTTGCTGCCGATTACCGCTACGCGATTTTTAAAACGCAGGCGGCGGAGGATACGGGCAGGAAGTGGACGATCATCGGATCGGACGCGATGTTCCGCACGGTTGAGAGCGTTGCGGACGCCGAGGGACATCCTGTGCCGTTTGCCGACGTGCTGATGAAGGAACTGCACGTCGATCATATCTCGGGGCTGATGGATGCGCTCGCAGGTTATACGTTCGCCATGCGCGTCGGACGCGAGCTCTGCATCCGCTCCTTGCAGCGTATTGACGAGGAGACGAAATGCCTGCACTTCTTCTGCGACGTTACGGCAGGGGAGGAGATCCGTCTGATGCGGCGGACAAAGCTCGTCGATACGCTCAAGGCGGATTATGAGAAGTTTTCCAAAGGAAAGCCGACGCCGATCGGCGCCGTACTCAACGACTGCCTTCTGCGCCGTCTGACGTTCTCCGATGAACTGAACAGGGCGGATGCTTTTGCGGATATGTCCATCGCCGGATACTCCGCACTCGGAGAGATTGCAGGCGTACATCTGAACGAGACACTGACGGCTGTGTTCTTTTATCAGCTGTCCGGCGGGCGGTTCGAGGACAACTATCTGGATCATTTCCCGACGATCTATGCGGACTGTCAAAAGTTCTTCCTCACGCGCGAGATCAACCGGATGCGAATCATCAACGATCTGAAGGACGGCATTATCGACGAATTCGGGAACTACCAGCAGCAGATGTCCGGCATTACGGAGGAGATCGGACATGTTTCGGATAATGTGGAAAATGTGTCTGCCCTCATCGCTCGTCTTGACGACGGGCTCGGCGGGCAGGGAGATATGACGAAGGAGCTTCTTGGACGGAACGCGGAGATCACGCCGAAGCTCGAGATGCTCACGGAGAGCACGAAGAAGATCGAACAGGTCATGCACATGATTACGGAGATTTCGGCGCAGATCAACCTGCTCGCGCTCAACGCCGCGATCGAAGCAGCGCGCGCGGGGGAGGCGGGCCGCGGCTTCGCCGTCGTCGCGGGCGAGGTGCGCAAGCTCTCAGAGAATACGCGCGAACGCCTCGAGGCCTCCGATGAGGCGATCAGTCAGCTGATGCGGGACGTGGAGGAGATCGATAAGATTCTCGCGTCGAACCGCGACTTCGAGGATAAAATGGAGACGTTTGAGAGCGGTTTTGAGACCCAGATGAAGGATCTCAGGAAGAATCTCGGCGACGGACTCAGTACGATCGGGCATTCCAGCGCATCTGTCGAAAAGGCGGCAAAACTCGGGCGGCAGCTTGCGGCACAGTTTGAAGAACTCGAGGGCGTGTTGAAATCGATCCGATAGTGTGGTAAATAAAATGCTGCCGTACCCATGCGGAGGATGCGTAGGTACGGCAGCTTTTTTGCGTCGGTATTTATTCGGTGTCGCGGCGACATGACGATGCAGCACGGGGATATACTTTATGACGCTTTTGCGGAGCACAGCAAGGGAAGGTCGTGATGTAATGGAAGTCATTGAGGTACACAAGAGATGCGTTCATTTTTATCCGGCGGACGCCGGCGCGCCGATCGTATACTTGCCCGTCTTTGACGAGGCGGAGGAAGCGGAGATCGTCGCGGCGATCATGCGGGCGGCGCCTCGACCGGTTCATCTCGCCGTTCTGACCGACGTTCGTTGGGAAGAGGAGCTTACACCGTGGGCGATGTCTGCGCTTTTTAAGAACGAGCCGGATTATGAGGGCGGCGCCGACCGCTTCCTCAAGGAACTGACCGAGGAGATTGTCCCGCATATCGAATCCGATGTGCTCGAAATGCCGCCGATATGGCGGGGGCTCGCGGGCTACTCGCTCGCGGGGCTTTTCGCACTCTACGCCATGTACCGGACGGATGCCTTTACGCATGTTGCCGCAATGTCCGGCTCGATTTGGTTCCAAGGCTTTCGGGATTATGCTGTTTCTCATCCTTTGTCGGCAGCTCCCCGCGCACTCTATATGTCCCTCGGCGATCGAGAGGCAAAGACGAAGAACGCACATATGAAATATGTGGAGGAGTATACGCGCGCTCTCTTTGCACATTATCGCGCGCAAAAGATCAACGTCGTGTTCGAGATGAACGCAGGCGGACACTTTAAGGAGATACCGCAGCGGATCGCCAAGGGAATCGCTTGGCTGCTGGATATATCGAACGGAGGGGATGCGGAGCAGTCCCTAAAACTGCTTCCATAGAATCGAGACGATGGTGTAGGTGGAGGCGATATAGAGGATGATGAAGATGAGTTTGCGGAAAAAGGCCGCCGGGATGAACCGCATGGAGAGATGTCCCGCGATGATGCCCGTGACGAGTGCGGGCAGGAGGTAGAGGAACTCGTGAAATGCCGGCGCGAGCGAGAACCCGCCGATCAGATAGCTGACGAGTGAAGTCGCATTGCCAAGGAAGAAGTAGATGAAGCAGGTGGCGCGAAAGACGTCCGTCGGCATCTTCGTATACGCGAGATAGATGAGGAAGGGCAGGCCGCCCATGCCCGTCGTGATCGCCGTAAAGCCCGACAGCATACCGGTGATGACGGTATTGCGCCGCCGCTCTTCGATGCGCCGATGGGAGATGTGCATGAGGAGGAGCGTCAATAGGACGATGACATTGATGAACACCTTGAGCGCATCGTTGGAGATGTAGGTGAAAAAGAAAAAACCGACGGGCTGACCGAGCAACATGCCGAGGTAGAGCCAGCGGATGAGCGGATAATTCGCCTGCCTGCGCATGAGAAAGCCCTGCACGGAGTTGCTGCTGCACGCGATGAGCAGCATGATGGGCACGGTGAGCTTCGGTTCGTAGAAGAACATGAGCAGGGGGGCGGCGATGATGACGAGCCCAAAGCCCGTGATGGATTGGATGAACGCCGCGCAGAAGATGGCGAGGGCGGGGCCGATATGCGCCGCGACTGCGGAAAGATACGCGTCCAAAGGTGATGCCTCCTTTGCTTGCATCAATATGTTCTCTGTATTGTAGCACAGAAATAAACGCTGTGTATATGAAAGATGTGGAATAGGAGAGAAGTCCTAATAATTTTTACTGTAGAATATGAATAATGATTGACGCTTTCCCATGACCTAATGTATAATATATCGGAACTATATGCGGATAAAATGGCTGACGGTCCGTGCCGAGCGGGCGGTTTTGCCGCCGGATTCTGGGAGGAGCAGGAGCATCGTGGAGAGATATTGTCCACAGGAAATCGAAGCGAAATGGCAGAAGCTATGGGAGACGGCACATGCCTGCCATACGGAACAGGACAGCACAAAACCGAAGTATTATGTGCTCGAGATGTTTCCCTATCCATCCGGAAAACTTCACATGGGACATGTCCGCAACTACTCGATCGGAGATGTGATCGCGCGGTTTCGCACGATGGAAGGATACAATGTGCTGCATCCGATGGGCTTCGACTCCTTCGGCATGCCCGCGGAGAACGCGGCGATCAAGAACAAGGTGCATCCGGCGCAGTGGACGTATGCCAACATCGAGAATATGGAGCGCCAACAGCGCGCGATGGGCCTTTCCTACGATTGGGACCGGGAGGTCGTGACCTGCCGTGAGGACTACTACCGCTGGACGCAGTGGCTCTTTTCGCTCTTCTATAAGAAAGGCCTGGCCTATAAGAAGGAGGCCTCGGTCAACTGGTGCGATACCTGCGGCACGGTGCTCGCGAACGAGCAGGTAGAAGATGGAAAGTGCTGGCGCTGCAAGTCCGAGGTGCACAAGAAAAATCTGGCGCAGTGGTTCTTTAAGATCACGGACTATGCGGACGAGCTGCTCGCCGATCTCGACAAGCTGCCGGGGTGGCCGGAGCGTGTCAAGACGATGCAGGAGAACTGGATCGGACGCAGCGAGGGCCTAGAGTTCCGCCTGCCCGCCCCCGCCCTTGACACGGAGATTCCGGTCTACACGACGCGGCCGGACACGGCGTTCGGCATCACGTTTCTCGCGCTTGCGCCGGAGCATCCGTTGGTGGAGAAGATCTGCGCGGAAAATCCGAAGGCGGCGGAGCTGCGCGCCTTCTGCGCGCGCGTGCGGCGTCAGTCGGACATCGAGCGCGCCTCGGGCGAGTCGGAGAAGGAGGGCGTCTTCACCGGCGTTTACTGCACGAATCCGTTCAACGGCGCGCAGGTGGAGATTTGGATCACGAATTACGTCCTCTTCGAGTACGGCACGGGCGCGGTCATGGGCGTGCCGTCGGGAGATCAGCGCGACTGGATGTTCGCGACGAAGTACGGCATCCGCAAGATTCTGACGCTCCGGCCGAAGGACAGGGAACTCCGACTCGATGAGATGACGGAGGCCTACGTCGAGAAGGACGGCGTGCTCGTGAACTCCGGCAAGTTCACGGGGATGGAAATGCACGCGGCGATGGCGGCGATTATGGACGAGGCGGAGGCACAGGGCTTCGGACGGCGCCGCGTCAACTATCGTCTGCGCGACTGGCTGATCTCGCGGCAGCGGTACTGGGGGGCGCCGATCCCGATCGTGAACTGTCCGCGGTGCGGCGAGGTGCTCGTCCCCGAGGACGAGCTTCCCGTGCGCCTGCCCGAGGATGTGTCGTTCGACGGCGGGACGGTGTCGCCGCTCTCGAGCAGCGAGTCCTTTCTGCACTGTAAGTGTCCGAAGTGCGGCGGCGACGCGACGCGCGAGACGGACACGATGGATACGTTCATCTGCTCCTCGTGGTACTATTACCGCTACGCCGATCCGCACAATACGGCGCGCCCGTTTGATAGGGAAAAGGTCAACTACTGGGCGCCCGTCGATCAGTACATCGGCGGCATCGAGCACGCGATCCTGCATCTGCTCTACGCGCGGTTCTTTACGAAGGTGTTGCGCGATGCGGGGATGCTCGACTTCGACGAGCCGTTCACGAATCTCCTGACGCAGGGCATGGTGATCAAGGACGGGGCGAAGATGTCGAAGTCGCTCGGCAATGTCGTCTCACCCGAAGAGATCATCGACCGCTACGGAGCCGATACGGCGCGGCTCTTCATCCTCTTTGCAGCGCCCGTGGAGCGCGATCTCGACTGGAGCGATCAGGGCGTGGAGGGAGCGTTCCGTTTCCTCAATCGCGTGTGGCGCATCCTCGGGCAGTTCGAAGATATGATCAAGCCCGCGCCGGCCGAGTACAATGTTTCCGGCCTCAGCGCCGAGGAAACGGAACTAAGGCGCGTGCTGCATAATACAATCAAAAAGGTCACGGAGGATGTGCGCGACCGCTTCATGTTCAACACGGCGATTTCCTCGATCATGGAGCTGGTGAATGCGTTTTACGCGGTACAAGACCGCACGCTCCATCCGAGCCTCGTGCGGGAGACGGCGGATGCGCTCCTTCGTATGTTGGCGCCGTTCGCGCCGCATATCGCGGAGGAGCTTTGGTCGCGGCTCTTTGCGGGCAGCGTACATGCGCAGGCATGGCCGCGGTATGATGCGGCCGCGCTGGTGCAGGATGAGATCGAGGTGGTCATGCAGATCAACGGGAAGGTCCGCGGCCGCGTGCGGATTGCGGCTGATCTCGACAGGGCATCGATGGAGCGGATCGTCATGGAGCTGCCGCGCACGAAGAAGCTGACTGCGGGAAAGACGGTCGTCAAGGTCATCTGCGTGCCGAAGAAACTGGTCAACATCGTTGTGAAATAGATAGGGACGTTTTATCACAGTCAAAAGGGAGAGAGGAATGCCATCATGTTAAAAGCATTTGCCGTTCGGAGCCTGTTGCCGGATATGCTCATCGGACGTACCGTCTATGAGGGAGACACGGATGTTGTTCTCATCGAGGGGGGGACCGTTCTCGATCGGGATATGATCAGCCTGCTCAAGGAGAAGGAGATCGCGTCCGTCTACGTTGACGAGGACAGTATTCTCGCCGCCGTTCAGAAGGAGAAGGAGGCCAAGAAGGAGCAGGAGGAAGAAGCGGCCGGCCCGCATCCGCCGGTCTTTGACACGACGGCGCTGCCCGAGCGCGACGCGGTTGTGGACGCAAAGTATGAAGAGGATTACCGGTACGTCTACAGCGAAATGCAGAAACTCTTTATCGATGCAGTGGCGACGGGCAAGCTCAACATGGACATCCTCCAACCGGTGATGGCGAGTCCGCGCCTGCGCGATCTCTACAGGGAGGGCGCGACAGCCGTCTCCATGATCTACAGCATGAATCAGGAGGGCGACTACAATCTGCACCACTGTGTGCATCTCGCGATCCTCAGCGGTCTCATGGCAAAGTGGATGGGACTCTCGGGCATCGATCGTCAGAACCTCGTGCTCGCGGGGCTGTTCCTCGATATCGGCAAGCAGTTCATCCCGAAGGAGACCTTGGACAAGAAGGGAAAACTCACCGAGGAAGAGTTCGACCTGATGAAGAATCACGTCGTGGACAGCTTCAAACTCGTCGAGAGCAGCCCGCTTGCCGGCCGCAGCGATCTCATGAACGGCATCATCCAGCATCATGAGCGTAGCGACGGGTCGGGGTATCCATCGGGGCTCGACGGCGCACAGATATCGACGTTTGGCCGCGTGCTGGCCGTGCTTGACAGCTACGATGCGATGGCGTCGAGTCGTTCCTATGCGGAGAAGCGCTCGCCGTTCGAGGTGTTCAAGATTCTCTATGCGGAGGTGCTCGACGGCAGGCTGGATTCCGAATATGCGGTGCTCTTTATGCGCAAGCTCAACGCGGCGCTCAATGGCTGCTGGCTGCGTCTCTCGGACGGCTCGGCGGGACGCATCGTATACATCGACGAGTCTCGCGTCACGGCGATGCCCGTCGTACAGCTGCTCTCGGGCGGCTTCCTCGATCTCAATACGGTCAAGGACATCACGGTCGTGGAGATCATGACGGCGGCCGAGGTGAACGAACTCTAAGAATCGAGGCGAATGCGGGGGCGCTGCATGAAAATGATATATCTTGATTGTGCTTGGGCATATTTCTTGCCGCTGCACGAAACGGCGCGCGTTTCTTAAACATCATATCGAAACTGCGCCGCTGAAAACCGCTGCGGCTTGTCTGCACATCGCCGTCTGGAAAATTTACAGAGCGGCGCCGCCCCCTGCGGGGGAGACGTTGCGCGGCGTCGATAACACACCCTTCGCGCCGCCTCATCATTTCCGCCAATACGAAACGGAGTTGCTGCACACATGCGTGCATCAGCTCCGTTTTTGTTTGACTTGCTATTTCGGCGGAATGCGCTATAATATGGCAATGACTTTTTGCGAAGTACAGGAAAGGAGGGCGTCCGATGGCGACGGTTCCAAAACTTAATACGATGAATTTCGGGGAGGAGATCCCGTTCAAGGTCGTCGCGCCCTTTGAGCCGATGGGGGATCAGCCGCGCGCGATCGCGGACCTTGCGGGCGGCATCGAGAACGGGCAGACGGCGCAGGTGCTGCTCGGCGCGACGGGGACGGGCAAGACCTACACGATGGCAAAGGTCATTGAGCGCGTGCAGCGGCCGACGCTCGTCATCGCGCACAACAAGACGCTCGCCGCGCAGCTCGCGAGCGAGTTCAAGTCGTTCTTCCCGGACAACTACGTCGGCTACTTCGTCAGCTACTACGATTACTATCAGCCCGAGGCGTACATCGCGCAGACGGACACCTATATCGAGAAGGACGCGTCCATCAACGACGAGATCGACGAGCTGCGCCATTCCGCGACCTGCTCGCTGTTCGAGCGGCGCGACGTGATCATCGTGGCGAGCGTCTCGTGCATCTACGGCCTCGGCTCGCCGGAGAGCTATCACGAGATGGTGCTCTCCGTGCACAAGGGGCAGACGATCCCGCGCGAGGAGATTCTGCAAAAACTCGTCTCCATCCGCTACGAACGCAACGACATCGCCTTTGAGCGCGGGCGGTTCCGCGTGCGCGGCGACGTCGTCGAGATCTTCCCCGCGGGGTACAACAACCGCGGCGTGCGCATCGAGATGTTCGGCGACGAGGTGGAGCGCATCATCGAGTTCGACGTGGTATCGGGCGAAATCTACGGAGAACGCCTGCATTCGATGGTCTTTCCCGCGTCGCATTACGTCACCGAAGACGAGGATATGAAAATCGCGATGGCGGACATCCGCACGGAACTCGACGAGCAGCTCGCCCTGCTCAAGGGCGAGGGGAAGCTCCTCGAGGCGCAGCGGCTAGAGCAGCGGACGAACTACGACCTCGAGATGATGCAGGAGATGGGCTACTGCTCCGGCATCGAGAACTACTCGCGGCATCTGACGCACCGCAAGGCGGGCGAGACGCCGTACACGCTGCTCGACTACTTCCCCGAGGACTTCCTCATCATGATCGACGAGTCCCATGTGACGCTGCCGCAGATTCACGCGATGTACGGCGGCGACCGCAGCCGCAAGGTCTCGCTCGTGGATAACGGGTTCCGCCTGCCGTCGGCATTCGACAACCGCCCGCTGACATTCGACGAGTTCGCGGCGCGCGTGAATCAGATCGTCTACGTCTCGGCGACGCCCGGCAAATACGAGATGCAGCAGGCGCAGCAGGTGACGCAGCAGATCATCCGGCCGACGGGACTGCTCGACCCCGTCGTCGAGGTGCGCCCGCTCGACGGACAGATCGACGACCTGCTCGCAGAGATTCGCCTGCGCGTGGAGCGCGACGAGCGCGTGCTCGTCACGACGCTGACGAAGCGTATGGCGGAGCATCTGACAGACTATCTGCGCGAGGCGGGAGTGAAGGTGCGCTACCTCCACTCGGACATTGCGACCATCGAGCGCGCGGAGATCATTCACGACCTGCGCGCGGGCGAGTTCGACGTGCTCGTCGGCATCAACCTGCTGCGCGAGGGACTCGACATGCCCGAGGTATCGCTCATCGCGATCCTCGACGCGGATAAGGAGGGCTTCCTGCGCTCCGACACATCGCTCATCCAGACCATCGGACGCGCCGCGCGCAACGCAAGCGGGCACGTCATCATGTACGGCGACGTCGTCACCGGCTCTATGCAGCGCGCGATCGAGGAGACGGAGCGACGCCGCGAGATACAGGAAGCCTACAATAAAGAACACGGCATCGTGCCGAAGACCATCGTCAAGCCCGTCGTCCCGCTCATCGAGATGACATTGGTCGCAGCCGAGGGGGCTGCGCCCTATGGGAAAAAGGACGGGAAAAAGAAGAAACTCGGCAAGAAGGAGCGCGAGAACCTCGTCAAGAGCCTCCTGCGCG
>CAUQAR010000011.1:0-20656 GCA_963515775.1 uncultured Selenomonas sp.
TTCTTGGCGATCTCCTCGGCCGTGATGATCGTCGTCGCCTGCGACTCGTATTTCGCTTCTTCTTTCGCGGCGTTCGCCTCTACCTGAATGTCGGCGGTAGCGAGCTACCCCCCCCCCGATGAACCGTCGTCCGCCCATGCGGTACAGACGGGTGCGGCGAACCATGCGCAGACCGCGCAGGAAAGCAGGCGGTACATGTGCCGCCGTCCTTTGATGGAAGTCATAGAAACACTCCTTTGCAAGTGATGTGCGCGTAAACACATCACATCCGTTTAAATAGAATGAGAATCTATCTCGAATTATACGACTTATGAGAATAGTTGTCTATAGTTTATGAAAGATTTTTAATAAAATTCTTTATCGCAGGAAAATATAAATGGAGTTCAGTTTTGCGAGCCATGCGTCTTTGATCGTTCGATGCATGCGGATGGGCCGAGTGTGTACGTCAATTGCGGCAGCCTCCCACGATCTGAGGCGCACATGGATCGAACAAGGACGCGCATGAAACGCAGGCATCGCCGGCGATGTGCGGGGGATGAGGGCGCATGGATTGGCGCTTCTCATCACAAGGAAAGGGGAACGGCCGCCGCACAATGATATCGATAGGACTATTTGTTGCTTATGGAAATCTAAATAAAAGTTATTATTAAAAAGATGAAAATATTAGTTGACAGGAAGATGCTCGAGTGATATGATGTTCCCATCAAGAAGACAACTCCGATCGTCCGATGTACGGACGGTCGGGTTAGGACCAAAGGAGGATATTCAATGTCTCAGATCAACAGAGAAATCAGCGATTTTAAAGTCGATGCGTTCCAGAAGAAGGCCGGCGCCGCACAGGGCGAGTTCAAGCAATACACGAAGGCCGATCTCAAGGGGAAGTGGAGCGTGTTCTTCTTCTATCCGGCGGACTTCACATTCGTCTGCCCGACGGAACTGGCGGATCTCGAGGACCAGTACGCGGCGTTCCAGAAGCTCGGCTGCGAGATCTTCGGCGTCTCCTGCGACTCGCACTTCGTCCACAAGGCATGGCATGAGAGCTCCGAGCTCGTGGGCAAGATCACCTACCCGATGCTCGCCGATCCGACGGCGAAGCTCGCGCGCGATTTCGACGTCTACATTGAGGAGGACGGCCGTGCCGAGCGCGGTACGTTCGTCGTCAACCCCGAGGGCAAGGTCGTTTCGTATGAGGTGAGCGCGGGCAATGTCGGCCGCAATGCGGCGGAGCTGCTGCGCAAGGTGCAGGCACTCCAGTTCGTCGCGGAGCACGGCGACGAGGTTTGTCCCGCACGCTGGAAGCCGGGCGAAAAGACGCTCAAGCCGAGTTTCGATCTCGTCGGCAAACTCTAAGAGACGGATAGGGCACTTCGCGAGGCGCTCGTGAAGTGCTTTTTTCATATGAGGAAGGGAAAAGAGGTGCATTGATGGATCACATGTACGATGCCGTGATCGTTGGCGGCGGTCCGGCGGGACTTTCGGCCGCGATCTACCTCGCGCGCGCCAAATGCAAGGTGCTCGTCGTCGAGAAGGAAAAGGTCGGCGGGCAGATTACCATCACCGCCGATGTGGTGAACTATCCGGGGCTCGGCAAGATCAGCGGCGCGGACCTTGCGGCGCAGATGGCGGAGCAGGCGCGCGGCTTCGGCGCGGAGTTCCTCTCGGCCGAGGTGCTCGGGCTGCGGCTCGACCAGGATGTGAAGGAGCTCGAGACGACGGCAGGGCAGATCAAGGCGCTCAGCGTGATCCTTGCGACGGGGGCGAACCCGCGCAAGGTCGGCTTTGCAGGGGAGAAACAGTTCCAGGGGCGCGGCGTTGCGTACTGCGCGACCTGCGATGCGGAGTTCTTCACGGGGATGGATATCTTCGTCGTCGGCGGCGGGATGGCCGCGGTGGAGGAGAGTATGTTCCTCTCGCGCTACGGCCGCTCGGTGACGATTCTCGTGCGCCGCGACCGGTTCCGTGCGCCGCAGACGGCGGTGGATGCGCTTGCGAAGTATCCGAACATCAGCGTGCGGTTCAACACGGTGGTCGACGGTGTCGGCGGCGGGACAATGCTCTCCTATGCCGATCTGCGCAATACAGCGACGGGGGAGACGGAGCGCTTTACCCCGCGGGACGGCGAGACGTTCGGCGTCTTCGTCTTCGCGGGCTATGTGCCGAATACGAACCTCTTCCGCGATCTCGTCGCGCTCAACGAGCAGGGCTACGTCATCACGGATGACAAGCAGGAGACGAATGTGAAGGGCGTCTTTGCGGCGGGCGACGTCTGCATCAAGGAGCTGCGTCAAGTCGTGACGGCGGTCTCCGACGGCGCGGTCAGCGCAGTCGCGGCCGAGCGCCGAGCGGCTGCGCTGCACGATCAGCTGCACCTGCCCACATTTGCGCGTCCCGAAGTCGACACGGCGCGGCTGGAGCAGCGTCGGACCTCCATCGAAAAGGAGGCGGCGGAGGGGAACGAGACAAACTTCATCTCCGCAGAGATTCGTGAACAGCTGGCGGCGGTGTTCGAGAAGTTCGCCGCGCCCGTGCGGGTCGTCGGTCACTATGACGACGGCGACCTCTCGGCCGAGCTGCGCGGTTTCATGGAGGAGTTCGCGGGGCTGACGGACAAGGTCGTCTATGAGGCGAAGGAGGACGCTGCGGGCGAACCCGGCGTCGCATTCCTACACGCCGACGGCACACCGAGCGGCATCGCGTTCCATGCGGTGCCGGGCGGTCACGAGTTCAATTCGTTCATCCTTGCGCTCTACAATGTGGCGGGGCCGGGACAGGAACTTCGCCCCGAGACGCAGGAAAAGATCGATCGTATCACGAATTCTAAAGATGTGAAGGTTCTCATGTCCCTGTCCTGTACGATGTGTCCCGACGTTGTGGCGGCGGTGCAGCGCATCGCGGCGGCGCGCGAGAACGTCCGCGCGGATATCTACGATATCCGCTATTTCCCGGCGCTGAAGGAACAGTACAATGTGATGAGCGTTCCCTGCATGATCGTGGGGGAGGAGATTCACTTCGGCAAGAAGAACATCGACGAGATCGCCGACATTCTGGCAAAATAATACCGCACTCCACGCGCCCCTGAGCAAGGCGCACGCCTCCCGCAGCGAGAGGCACGGTCGTTTTTGCCGGTGTCCATATATTTTTGTGTATGTATTTGAGTAAAGGAGAGTTCATCATGGAGCTGAAGGGTTCACAGACGGAAAAAAATCTTTGGGCGGCGTTTGCCGGCGAGTCACAGGCGCATACAAAGTATCTGTTTTATGCGTCGCAGGCGAAGAAGGACGGCTATGTTCAGATTTCCAACATCTTCAACGAGACGGCCGTCAACGAGAAGGCGCACGCGAAGATCTGGTTCAAACTCGTCGCCGGCATCGGCGATACGCAGGCGAATCTCGCCGACGCGGCCGCGGGAGAGAACGAGGAGTGGACGAGCATGTACCCGGAGTTCGCGCGCGTGGCGCGCGAAGAGGGCTTTGACAAGATCGCACGGCTCTTCGACGCAGTCGGCAAAATCGAAGAGCGGCACGATACGCGCTACAAACTCCTGCTCGAAAATGTCGAGAAGGGCCGCGTATTCCGCCGCGATGAAAAGATCATTTGGCAGTGTCTCAACTGCGGCTATGTCTGCGAGAGCCCGCAGGCGCCGATGAAATGTCCGGTCTGCGAACACCCGCAGTCATTTTTCGAGCAGGTCGTACGGAATTACTGACAACGCGTCCGCGCACGGACCGTGTGCGTCTCGTGTGGAGCTGCTGCACGCAGAAAGAAGCCGTGCAGCGGCTCTTTCTTTATACAAAAACGCGTTTGGTATACGATTCATTTTCGTATGCCAAACTCGTTTTTGCTATATTGATCCGGTTCTCCGTTCTATATTACATGCTTCATCCCTTGATGAGCATTGCGTACTTCGCACGCTCTGCGGGGGGGATCTCCAGGACGTCCATTGCCTTATCCATGGAAAGCCCCAGCCGTTCCATCATATTATGGATGGAGGCTGTTAATCCCTTTTCTATACCTTTTTCCATACCCTTTTCCATGGCTTCTTCGGCCCGCACCTCGAGCGCACGCTCTTGATCCCAAGCGAAATTCAGCATATCGAAAACCTCCTCTTCATACTTTTTCCGGAAATAATCTCTGAGATAATCGTGCTTGATGCAGTACTCTACCGCGTAGATGACGGCGGGTTTGAGCATACTTCCATTTTTGACACGCTCGCGCACTTTGGCGATGAACACACTGTAACTCCTCAGTTCGTGGCATTTTTTAGGATCGGGCACTCCGGCGTATCATTGATGTTGATGACCTCGACCTCGAGTTCCATCGCGCCCCGTACTTCGCCGAAGGCGTCGGACAGCCGTAATGTTTGTTGATCGGGCATTTCCTCTGTGCCGTTGTAGAACACATAGAAATGCGGCACGGGGAGCGGGATCAATTCTTTCTTGTAGACCGCATCCGTAGGCACGTACTGCCGATAGATTTCCATGAGGTACATCGCGAGCCGCAGCGGCATATTCGCATTGATCGTGCTTTGATGTTCGGCGAGGAGCACATGCCGGTCGCGTACGAAAAAGCTCACGTCGTTCTTGATGCCGGAAAATAGCGTTTCATCAATCGTGGCGATCCTTATTTCTTCGGAGGATGTCGCGATCCCCTCCAGCGCCTCGCAGAGTCCGGGCAGGCGCAGCGGGTCGTTGAATATATCCCGAAAGAGCGAATCCTTGTATTTGCGGTTCCCCGATTTCATCGCGTGCCTCATCTCCTTGTTCCCATTATACTACGAAAATATTTTCCATGACAAGAGAGACGTGATCTTTGCGGAGAATGTCATCAGAGCAACAATGGCATGCTGCGCAAATACGCTATATCTGATAGTTCCCATACGAAATAAAGCAGCTGCCCATATTTCTGTAGCGGATCAAATTTTTCGCGTCTCACCTTGCTTTAGCACGATCCCTTTAAAAATAATTTTAAAAAAATCAAAATTTTTATTGTATTTTTTTCTTTTTTTGAATATAATAAGGACATGCGAAAGATGTGGCCGCATTCGCAATGAGTTGGATGTTTGGAGGAGATTACATGAAGGCGAAAAATAGAAAAGTCGTACTTATTGGCGCAGGCATGGTCGGAATGAGCTTTGCGTATCAGCTGTACTCGAGTGGTCTCTGCGAGGAATTGGGACTGATCGATTTCTTCCCCGAAAAGGCGGAAGGAGAGGCGATGGATCTGAATCACGCAGGCGCACTCGTCCCTCCCATCAAGGTGACGTCGGGCGGTTATGAGCAGTGCGCAGATGCGGATGTCATCGTCATCTGCGGCGGTCTGCCGCAGAAGCCGGGCGAGACCCGTCTGGATCTGGTGGACAAGAACATCAAGGCCGTCAAGGATATGTCGGATCAGATCGTCGCCTCCGGGTTCGACGGCGTGATCGTGATTGCGTCCAACCCGGTCGATGTCCTGACGAACGCGCTGCAAAAATTCACGGGCTTCCCGAAGAACCGCGTGGTCGGCTCCGGCACGACGCTGGATACGTCCCGTTTCCGCTATATGCTCGGCGATATTCTCAATATCGCGCCGAACAGCGTGCGCGGCTACATTCTGGGCGAGCACGGCGACACGCAGTTTGCCGCATGGAGCAACGTCTATGTCTACGGCAAGCCGTTCAAACGCTTCCTTGAGACGAGCAAGAAGTTCAAGGCCGACGATTTCAAGGACGTTGAGACCCGCGTGATGCGCGCTGCCTATGAAATCATCAATCGTAAACGTGCAACCTACTATGCGATCGGCATCGCCCTCTTTACCATCGTGAAGGCAATTCTGCGCGATGAGAATACGGAGCTGGCCGTCAGCGCACCCTGCGAAGGGCAGTACGGTGTGGACGGCATCTATATCGGCGTTCCGGCCATCATCGGCCGCGAGGGCATCCGTGAGATCGTTGAGATGGATCTGCCGCAGGATGAGCTGGATAAGATGCATCACTCGGCAAAGACACTCAAGGATACGCTGGAAGAGGCGTATAAGAAGCTCTAAGGATTGCTGAGAACTGAAAAGATCGAGCGAATCGGACAGACGAATCCGCTGCTTGGTTCGCTCGTCTTTTGACGAATAATGCACGACGATATGCGCATTAGGAGGTAGTATGGATACGTTTGTTCAGCAATTAGATCCTATTGGTGGGAGCCTTTTTACGTCCGCGTTGGTTGCGCTCATCCCCATTTTGTTTTACTTAATCGTCCTGGCGGTACTCAAGGTACGCGGCTGGCTGACCGGATTGCTCACAATGATTCTGGCCATGATCATCGGCTGCACGGCCTTCAATATGCCCGGCAACTTTGCCGTGATGGCGGCGGTGCAGGGCGTGATCTACGCGATGCTGCCCATCGGCTGGATCATTTGGATGGCCGTCTTCCTCTACAAGATGACGATCAAGACCGGTCATTTTGACATCATTCGAGACAGCATCGTCTCTTTGACCGATGACCGCCGCATTCAGGCACTGATCATTGCGTTCTCCTTCGGTGCGTTCCTGGAGGGCGCATCAGGGTTTGGTGCGCCAGTCGCCATCACGGCGGCGCTCCTCGTCGGCCTCGGCTTCAAACCGCTCTACGCGGCCGGTATCTGCCTTTTGGCAAACACGGCGCCTGTTGCGTTCGGTGCCGTCGGCGTTCCTGTCACGGTCATGGACAGCCTCGGTTCCTACGCGAACGGATCGCCCATTCCCGCGACGGATATCGCAGCGATGATCGGTCGTCAGCTGCCGCTCGTTTCGGTCTTCATCCCCTTCTATCTCGTCGTGACCATGGCGGGATTCAAGAAGGCACTCGAAGTTCTTCCCGCGGTGATCGTGGCGGGCGGTTCGTTTGCGATCTCGCAGTTCTTCAGCTCGAACTTCATGGGACCGGAGCTGCCGGATATCCTCTCGGCGCTCGTCTCCCTCTTGTGTACGGTGCTGCTGCTCCGCGTCTGGAAACCGAAAACCACGTGGAAGTTCGAGGGTGAGCCGGAGCAGACCGTGGCGCCGAAGGCGCATTCTGTGGGTGAAATCATTACCGCGTGGATGCCGTTCCTCATTCTGACGCTCTCTATCGCGGTTTGGACGCTGGCACCGGTGAAGGCGATCTTCAAGCCGTTCATTCTCCAGTATGCTGTGCCGCTCATCCACAACAATGTCATTAACTCCATTTCGAATCAGCCGATCGCGGCGATGATCAAGCTCGACTTCATCGGTGCCACGGGTACGGCGATCCTTGTTGCGGCGATCATCTCGAAGTTCGTCATCAAGATCAGCTGGAGCGATATGTTTACGGTGGCGATCGATACGTTTAAGGAGATCAAGCTTGCGCTCCTTTCGATCTGCTTCATCGTCGGATTTGCCTACGTCATGAACGCTTCGGGCATGACCAACACGCTCGGCAGCGCTCTTGCGGCGACCGGCGGCGCGTTCGCGTTCTGCTCGGCGGCGCTCGGCTGGATCGCGGTGTTCATCACGGGCTCGGATGCCGCGGGCAACCTCCTGTTCGGTAAACTCCAGCAGGTTGCGGCCAGCGGAGTCGGCATCGATCCGCTGCTTGCGATGGCGGCAAACGCCTCGGGCGGTGTCACCGGAAAGATGATCTCTCCGCAGTCCATCGCCATCGGCGCCGCAGCCGTCGGCCTTTTGGGCAGAGAATCGGAACTTCTTCGATTCACGGTAAAACACAGTATCTTCCTGCTCATCTTCGTCTCTGCGATTGTGGCGCTCCAATCGACGCCGATCCTAGGCTGGATGATCCCCATGCATCCGTAACGGCGGGTGCGGGTCATCGGAGAAGATTGACGCATTGAATAAAAAAACCGCCCTTTGGTTTCGGCCGAAGGGCGGTTTTCCTATGACGATGCGGTCGGTGACAGCGGTCATGTGCAGAATATAGGGGGCACGCTTTATGAGAAAAACATTCGATTTATCCGCATACCTTGTGATCGGTCCGGAGAATACGAACGGACGCCCCGTGGGGCGCGTGATCGCAGAGGCCGTGCAGGCCGGATTTACCTTCGTTCAGATTCGCTCGAAGGCCGCGGAGGCGCGGGAACTCATTGCGCTCACGCGCACGGCGGCCGAGATCATCGCGGCGCAGGGGAAATCCGAGACGGTTACGCTTGTCGTCAACGATCGTCTCGACGTCGCACTCGCGGCGCGCGCGGAGGGGATCCGCGTGGACGGCGTACACGTCGGTCAGAGCGATATTCCGCCCGCGGTCTGCCGCAGATATTTGGGGGAGGATGCCGTCATCGGACTCTCGGCGCGCACGTCGGCGCTGATCGACTATGTGCGCACTTGCGATACCTCCTGCATCGACTATTTCGGGGCGGGGCCGCTGCATCCGACGGCGACGAAACCGGAGGCGGGACGCGATGCGGCAGGGCATATCGTGACGCGCAGTCTCGCGGAGCTTGCGGCTCTGCATCGCGCGAGTCCCTTGCCCGTCGTTGTGGGCGGCGGGGTGCGGGCCGCCGATCTGCCTGCGCTGCGCGGCACGGGCGTTGAGGGCTTCTTTGTCGTCAGCGCGGTCGCGGGGGCCGCGCATCCCTTTGCCGCGGCGAAAGAACTCGTGCGTATCTGGCGCGCATGAACATACCGCACACGGCAGAGTTACTCGTAATAGTGCATGAGACCCTGCGTGCCGCGTGTGCCGAGGCCTTTCTCTTCCAGCGTGCGTGCCTCGGCGAGGACCTGTTCGAGGACGGGCAGAGTGATGCCGTAGGCTTTCCCGGTTTCCACGCCGATGTTCATGTCCTTGATGAAATGCTTGATCATAAAGCCCGGATCGAAATTGCCGTCGAGTGCCATGCGGATCATGTGAGACATTTGGAAGCTTGCCGCAGCGCCGCCTGAGATGGATGCGAAGACTTTTTCTGCATCGAGCCCCGCGGCGCGCGCGTAGGCGAATGCCTCGCAAGCCCCCGCGAGCGCCCCCGCAATCGCGATCTGATTCGCTGCCTTCGTCTTTTGGCCGGCGCCTGCGGCCCCCTCGTAGATGATGTTCGAGCCCATGGCGGAAAAGACAGGGTGCATGATATGGAACGCGTCCTCGTCGCCGCCCACGAGAATGTTCAGCGTGGCGTTACGCGCGCCGCTGTCGCCGCCCGTGACGGGCGCGTCGAGTGCGCGGATGCCGCGCTTCTTGGCCTCCTCGTAGATGCGGACGGCGAGCGTGGGCGAGGATGTCGTCATGTCTGCGGTGCAGGCGCCTGACGAGAGGTTTGTGAGGATGCCGTCCGCGCCGAGGTAGATCTCCTCCACGTCCTTCGGATAGCCGACGATGGTAATGACGGCGTCCTGCCCCTTGGCGCAGGCGCCGGGCGTATCGCACCAGCGTGCGCCGCGCGCGACGAGTGCGTCCGCCTTCGACTTCGTCCTGTTATAGACGCTGAGTTCGTATCCTGCATCCATGAGATGTCCCGCCATCGCGGCGCCCATGATGCCAAGTCCGATGAATCCGATCTTTTTCATTGTTATTCCTCCTTTGTGCATCTGTGTCTTCCGTTGTCTTCAGTGTAGCAGGATGGGCGTGTTCTGTCCATATAAAACGTGGGGCGGCGGCAGGACTTTTTCGTTTGATTCCGAATTTTATACACATAAGGATACGGAACGAAGGGAGCATATTATGCGGCTGGAATTTGCAGGAGCTGCGCATGCGGTCACAGGCTCGTGTTATGTGATTCATGTGGGCGATCGAAAGTATTTGGTAGACTGCGGCATGTATCAGGGGACGCGGCGGCTGCGGGAGATGAACTATGAGCCGTTCCCGTTCAACCCCGCCGAGATCGAGGCCGTCTTTCTGACCCATGCGCACATCGATCACTGCGGGCGGATTCCGCGGCTCGTTCGCGAGGGCTTTCGCGGAAAGATCTATGCGACGAAGTCGACCTGCGATCTCGTCCGCATCATGCTGCCGGATTCGGCGCATATCCAAGAGAGCGACGCGGAGATCATGAGCCGCAAGAATGCGCGGCGCAGCGAGACGCCGATCACGCCGCTCTATACGCAGGCGGATGCGTACGCGGCACTCGAACACTTCGTGCCGGTGCCGTATCACAGCGACTTGCAGGTCGGCAGTCTGCGCCTCGTGTTCCATGACGCGGGACATATTCTAGGCTCCGCGATTCTGGCAATGACGGTTGTGGAAAACGAGCAGGAGACGAAGCTCGTCTTTTCCGGGGATCTCGGTCAACCGAACCAGCCCATCCTGCGCGATCCGGAGCCGATCGCGGGGGCAGATTTTCTGCTCGTCGAGTCTACCTACGGCGACCGCGTCCACCGCGACTACGACAAGGAGTCGGCGCTCATCGAGGTCATTCGCGATACGATGGATCGCGGCGGCAATGTGATCATTCCGTCCTTTGCTGTCGGCAGGACACAGACCCTGCTCTACTATTTTTACCGTCTGTGGAAGGAGGGGCGGCTCGACGGGGACATCCCCATCATCATCGACAGCCCGCTCGCGATTCAAGCGACGCGTGTCTTTTTGAACAACTATGAGGATTTTGACGCGGAGTCGATCGCCTTTTTCGGGCAGAGCGGGACGATCCCTTCGTTCCCGCAGGTCCGCATCGCGGAGACGGCCGCCGAGTCGCGCGCGCTGAACTCCGCCGAGGGATCGGCCGTCATCATTTCGGCTTCGGGGATGGCGGACGCGGGGCGCGTGCTGCATCATCTCAAGCACAATCTCTGGCGGCCGGAGTCCACCGTTCTCTTCGTCGGCTATCAGGCGGAGGGCAGCCTTGGACGGCGCCTTGTCGACGGCATCAAGCGCGTGCGCGTGCTCGGCGAGGAGATCGCGGTCAAGGCGCAGATTCAAGTGCTCGGGGGATTCTCCGCGCATGCGGACGCTGTGCAGATCGTGGACTGGATGCGCTCGATCACCGCACCGGCGCCCGCCAAGGTCTTCCTCGTACACGGCGAGGGCCATGCGCAGGAGGCGCTGCGTGCGCGCATTCATGACGAGCTGGGGCTCGAGGTCTACGCGCCGTTCCTCGGCGACGCCGTGACCATCACGGGACGCAGCGCCGTCCTCATCCCGTCGAATATTCCCGCGGTCTCCGTGGAGGCGGAGATGGAGGACGTCATGCGTGACTTCGACGCCGAATACCGCCAGATGCGCAAGGCCGTGATCCGCGCGGTCGTGCGGCAGCCGAAGCTCATGGAGCCGATCATCCGCACGATGCAGAAGGCGCGCAATTACTTCAAGAAGCTCGCCGCGCCATATCAAATCTAATTCTTATGTTCGCGCCAACGGCGACGCAGTAAGGCGTGCCGCGCCGCATGTGTGTCAGGCACTTGCATAGTTATAACAAATACGTTAAAATAGGGGAGCCTGAAAAAGGCTTCTCTATTTCGTGCATTTCAAATCGGATATCGGTATTTTATCTGATCACGGATACGACAGGTGGTGTTATTTTGAAATCCCCATTTCGTGTCGGCGTAGACGTCGGTTCGACAACGATTAAGTTGGTCGTGCTGGGCGAGGAGCATGAGATTCTCTACAAAAATTACGCGCGGCACTTCTCGGAGATCGGCAAGGCTTTGCAGGAGAATCTGACGCAGCTGAGGGAGATCGTCGGCACGTCGAAATTCTCGTTCGCACTGACGGGCTCTGCGGGCATGGGCATTGCCCAGCGCATCGGGCTGCCGTTCGTACAGGAGGTGATCGCCTGCGCATCCGCAGTGCGCCGTCTCATTCCGGAGACGACGACGGCGGTGGAGCTCGGCGGCGAGGATGCGAAGATTACCTATTTCGGCGATGCGCCCGAACAGCGCATGAACGGTGTCTGTGCGGGCGGCACGGGATCGTTCATCGATCACATGGCCTCGCTCTTATCGACCGACCCCATCGGGCTGAACGCTCTTGCGGAACGGGGCAAGCGCGTCTACGCCATCGCCTCGCGCTGCGGCGTGTTCGCCAAGACGGATATCCAAGCCCTCATGAATGACGGCGCGGAGAAAGCGGATATCGCGCTCTCCATCTTCCAGGCCGTCGTCAACCAGACCATCGGCAATCTCGCGCAGGGGCGGCCGATCGACGGCAACGTTGCCTTCCTCGGCGGGCCGCTGCACTTTCTCCCCGAACTGAAAAGACGCTTTATCGAAACACTGAAGCTCGACGCGGATCACGTTGTCGATGTGGATTACGGCAATTATTTCGTCGCGGTCGGCGCGGCGCTCTCAGATGATGCCAGAGCGATTGATATGCGGGAGATGGAGGCGTGCATCGCGCGTGCGGCGCAGGCGGCCGCCGCCGAGACGCGGACGGCGGACTTTACACTGTTCAAGGATGCGGCGGACTACGCGGCGTTCAAGGAGCGCCATGACCGCGACCGGGTGAAACGCGGTCAGATCGCGGACTACCGCGGCCCGATCTATATCGGCATCGACGCCGGATCGACGACGACGAAGCTCGTCGCCGTCGGCAGCGCGAAGCAGCTGCTCTATACGTCCTACGGCAGCAACCACGGCTCGCCGCTCCAATCGGTCATCGACGCGCTGCGTGAATTTTATCAGGTGATGCCCGCGGGCACACATGTCGCGGGCGCGATGACGACGGGCTACGGCGAGGCGATCATCAAGGCTGCGCTGCACGCGGACGGCGGCGAGGTCGAGACCTTTGCCCATCTGCGCGCCGCACAGGAATTTTGCCCGGACGTCAGCTTTGTACTCGATATCGGCGGGCAGGACATGAAGTGTTTCTTCGTGCAGGACGGCAGCGTGGGCAATATCACGCTGAACGAGGCGTGTTCGGCGGGCTGTGGCTCCTTCATCCAAAACTTCGCCGAAGGTCTGCATATGACGCCGGGTGAGTTTGCAGCCAAGGCGATCGACGCGAAAGCCCCCGTCGATCTCGGCACGCGCTGCACCGTGTTCATGAACTCGAAGGTCAAACAGGCGCAGAAGGAGGGCGCGGAGGTCGCCGACATCTCGGCCGGCATCGCGCTTTCGGTCGTCAAGAACGCACTCTTTAAGGTCATGCAGCTCAAGGATGTCGGGACGCTCGGCGACAAGATCGTCGTGCAGGGCGGTACGTTCTACAACGACGCCGTCCTGCGGTCGCTTGAAAATCTGCTCGGCAAGGACGTCATTCGTCCCGACATCGCGGGTCTCATGGGCGCATACGGCGCGGCGATTCTTGCGCTCGAGACGGGGACGGAGACATCGACGCTCCTCGGCGCGGAGCAGCTCGGTAGCTTTGAGACCAAGACCAGCTCCTACCGCTGCGGCAAATGCGGGAATAAGTGCCTCATCACAATGCAGCAGTTCCCGAACGGCGAGCGCTACTTCACGGGCAACCGCTGTGAGCGCGGCATCGGCGGCGAAAAGCACGAGGACGATACGCCGAACATCTATAAGTTCAAGTATCGGCGCGTGTTCAAGCATTATAAATCGCCTGCGGAGCCACGCCGCGGCAAAATTGGTATTCCCCGTACGCTCAACATGTACGAGGATTATCCGTTCTGGTTCACATTCTTCGATACGCTCGGCTACGGTGTCGTGCTCTCCGGGAAATCGACGCCGCAGCTCTTTTACAAGGGGATGGCGACGGTCCCGTCAGATTCGCTCTGCTATCCCGCGAAACTTGCGCACGGGCATATTGTCGATCTTATCGAAAAGGGCGTTACGACGATCTTCTACCCCTGCGAGCCGCACAATATGGACGACAAGCCCGGCAGCGGGGCAAACAACTTCAACTGTCCGATCGTCGCCTCCTACGCCGAGAACATCCGCGGCAACATGGACATTCTGCGCGAGAAGAACATTAGGTTCCTCCAGCCGTTCCTGCCGATCAACGACCGGAAGCGCATGATCGAGCGCCTCACGGAAGAGTTCGGAAAAATCGAGGGCATCAGCAAGAAAGAGATTGCGGTAGCCGTCGACGCTGGCTACGCAGAGATTGAGCAGTATCGGCAGGATGTGCGCGACTACGGGCAGCAGATTCTCGAGCGCATCGAGAAAACAGGCGAGCACGCGATTCTTCTCGCGGGACGCCCCTATCACGTCGATCCGGAGATCAATCACGGCATCCCCGAGATGATACAGTCGTACAAGCTGCCGATTCTCTCGGAGGACGCAGTCTATCATATCCCCGTGCAGAAAAGGCACCTGCAGGTCGTCAACCAGTGGAGCTACCACGCGCGCCTCTATCATGCGGCACAGTTCGTGGCGGAGCATCCGAACGTGACGCTCATCCAGCTCAGTTCGTTCGGCTGCGGCCTCGATGCGCTCACAACGACCGAGGTGCGCGAGATCCTCGAGTCGCACCAGCGTATCTATACGATGATCAAGCTCGACGAGGTATCGAACCTCGGCGCAGCACGGATCCGTCTGCGCTCGCTCATCGCTGCGCTCGCACGGCGCGAGGCGCCCGTCTACCACGAGGCGCCCGTCATCGAGCGGCCGCGCTTTACCGAGGACTGCAAAAAGACGCATACGATCCTCGCGCCCCAGATGGCGCCGATCCACTTCGACCTGTTCCGGACAACCATGCGCAAGCACGGATACAACGTCGTCATTCCGCCGATGCCGGACAAGGCCGCGATCGACATGGGCCTGCGCTATGTGCACAACGATATGTGCTATCCCGCGATCGTCGTCATCGGACAGCTGCTCTCTGCGCTGAAGGCCGGGATGTGCGATCCCGAGCACACGAGCATCGCGCTCTTTCAGACCTGCGGCGCGTGTCGTGCGACGAACTACCTCGGCGTCCTGCGCAAGGCCCTGCGCGATGCGGGCTTCCCGAACGTCGCCGTCTTTGCCGTGCGCGGACTGCCCGAGGAGACCGATTCGTTCTCGTTTAGCCGCGAGATGATGGTGGACGCGGTCAAGGCCGCAGTCTACGGCGACCTCTTGATGAACGTCCGCAACCGCATGATGCCGTACGAGCTGGTCAAGGGATCGACGCAGGCGGCATTTGATAAATGGATGGCGCGCGCGAAGGACGAGCTCGTGCACGGCAACATCTTCAAATTCCGTCGCATGGTCAAGGACATCGTGCGCGACTTCGACCATATTCCCATTGACGAGAGCCTGTGGAAGCCGAAGGTCGGCATCGTCGGCGAGATCCTCGTCAAATATCACCCCGTCGCGAACAACGACATCGAGACCGTGCTGATGAACGAGGGCGCCGAAGTCGTCATGCCGGACTTCATCGACTTCTTCCTCTACTCGGCGTACGACCCGATCGCACGGCACAAGCTCCTTGCGGGGGCGTATAAAGACAAACTCTTTAGCCGCATGTTCATCAAGGTCATCGAGTTCTTCCGCGCGCCGATGCGCAAGGCGCTCAAAGAGAGCCGTCACTTCCGTCCGCCGCAGTCCATCGACCACACGGCCGCGCTTGCCGCGCGGCATGTCAGTCTCGGCAACATGGCGGGGGAGGGCTGGTTCCTCACGGGCGAGATGGTCAAGCTCATCGAGGAGGACGTGCCGAACGTCGTCTGCCTCCAGCCGTTCGGCTGTCTGCCGAACCACATTACGGGCAAGGGCGTCATGCACGACCTGCGCAAGGCCTATCGCGGCGCGAACATCACCGCGATCGATTGCGACGCAGGCTCGAGCGAAGTCAATCAGCTCAACCGCCTCAAGCTCATGCTTGCCGTCGCGAAGGAGCGGCGGCCGCAGAGCGCCGCGCATGAGAAAGAGCAACGGTCTGCTGCGGAGCATGGGCACTGACGGGATACGGGGGCGGCATGCGGTCGTTCACCGCGCCGCCCTGTCCTTCCGGCCGCTTCTGTATCCGCACGGAGCGCCGTCACCGCCGATCGCGTCGGCGCGTGTATAGACGAAAAACCGGAGCTGTCATTCCGCAGTTCATGATATGTCCCCTCTTTACCGGACAAACGGTAAGGAGGGGACTTTTATGCGGGATGACGGCTCCGGTTTCGTGCTGTGTGCGCGCAATGTTTACCGCGTAAATACGAATTGAACCAAGATCATATAGACCGCGGTGCCGCCTGCGATGGAGAGGAGCATTTGGCGGAGGCGCATGTGGAGCAGGGCGGTGACGGCAATGCCGGCAAGCTCCGGCAGTCCGTGATGCCCGCTGAGGAACGGGGTGTCCTTGAGACAGTAGACGATCAGCATGCCGAATACCGCGGCCGGCAGCACGTTGCCGAGGTAGCGGACGAGCGGCGGCGTCGGTCGTTTCTCCGAGAGCAGGAGGAAGGGGAGGGCGCGCGTTACAAGGCTTGCGAGCACGCAGAGTCCGATGGTGATACATTCTTCCGAAACAGTCATCCCGTCGTCCTCCGTTCAAGGAAGGGCCGTACGAGCAGGCAGGCGGCGAGGATGATCAGCATCGTTGGGATCATAAAGCCGTCTCTCCCGAATGCCGCGAGGCAGAACGCTGCCGTGCCAAGGCCCAGAACACCCGTATAGTGCTGCCGATCGTTCATCCACTGCTCGATGAAGATGACGACGAACATGGCGGTCATAACGAACTCTATTCCGTCGGTGTTAAAGGGGAGGCTGCCGCCGAAAATACCGCCGAGCGTCGCCCCCGCGACCCAGTAAATCTGGTTGAGCAGGGTGACGAAGAACATGAACCAAGCCGCGTCGATGCCGGGCGGGAGCTTCGTCGTATAGTTGATTGCGAAGGATTCGTCGCACATGCCGAAGATGAGGTAGGGCTTCTTCCAGCCTGTGCCGCCGTATTTGTCGCACATGGAAAGGCCGTAGAAAATATGCCGCGCCTGTATCATGAGCGCGAGGAGGAAGGTCTGCACGGGCGCGAATGGGCTGAGGAGGAGCGTGGCCGCGATGAATTCGAGCGAACCGCCGAAGATGAGCGCGCTCATGCAGAGCGGATACCAAAAGGAGAACCCCAATACGTTCATATAGACACCGTAGCCGAGCCCGATGAAGAGAAAGCCGGTCAGGATGGGGAGCGTCTGACGCAGGGCAAAGCGCAGCGCCGTGCGGCGCACGTTTTTTTCACGCGTCATGATTTGCTCCAATCGCAGGCATCTGTGTGTGCCGCGAGGACGCCGATCGCTTGGAGTGTGGCGTAGATGCAGGTGGAACCGACGAATTTCATGCCGCGCCGTTTGAGATCGGCCGCGATCGTGTCGGAGAGCGGGGAGGTCGTGCGCAGCTCGCAGCTCTCGCGGATGGATTTTCCGTCGGTAAATCCCCAGATGTAGCGGTCAAAGCTGCCGAACTCCGCCGCGATATCGAGGAAGACGCGGCTGTTCACAATGCTCGCCTCAATTTTGCGGCGGTTACGGATAATGCCGGCATCCTGCATCAACGATTCGACCTTTGCAGCGTCAAAGGCGGCGACGCGCGTCGGGATAAAACCCTCGTAGGCGCGGCGAAAGTTCTCGCGCTTCTTGAGGATGGTCGCCCATGAGAGTCCCGCTTGGAACGTCTCGAGGATGAACAGCTCATAGAGCGCGCGGTCGTCGTGGAGCGGAACGCCCCACTCCTCGTCATGATATTTCACATAGATGGGGTCGCTGAGCTTCACCCAACTGCATCGGCTGCGTCCGTCCGCCATCGTGTCCTCCTTTGATGAGAAAAAGCCGGTGCCCGCGGGCCTCCGGCTTGTCGTCTGGGTGTCTCATATTCTAGCGGGCTTTGCCCGCCCTGTCAACAGCTCTCGTCCGCGTCGTGCGGCGCATCAAAGGAGGCGTCCCTGCGTGCGGCTGCACGGCTTGCGGCGGCATGCAGCCCCGTCAGCGCGGAGAAAGGGGCGAATTGTCCCGCGCGGTCTCTGAGGGACATGGGCGGGTGTCGCTGCGAAACATGATGCGGCAGTGTGATGATGTCGTCGTAGCTGTGGATATCGCGGACGGGTCGCTGCATGACTGTGCTCCTTTTCCGTCGGTTATGCTTTATGGCCGCCGATTTGACTGTTGCGCAGGCGGGCGGTTGCGCCCTCGATGAGATTGGCGCCGCGCAGAACGGCGTTCTTTCCGTAGGCCCTTTTGATTGCGACGAGGGCTTCCCGTAACGCCTGCTCCTTCGCATATGCCGCTTCCTCCGCCGGTGTGCGGACCGCCTGCGGCGTTTCTTCCGCGGAGAAGAGATCGATCTGCTCGGCAGCGGGCGCTTCGTCCGCGCGCATGAGGTGGTGCGCGGAGACGGTGAGGCGCCGAATGAGGAGGTTCGGGTTCACGATCTCGTCGTAGAGCGCGGTGAGCGCTTCCATCATTGTATGTGTGGATGCATTGCGCGCGATGACGGATTTGCCGTGCGCGGGCCACGGGACGCGGCGTCCGTAGCGGTCTGTGCGGATGCGTCCACGATACAGCCTGCGGATCTCGGGATGCGTGAGGCATGCAATGTCATAGCCGACGGTCAGTTCCAATCGATCGGTGGAGAGCCGCTTTTCCGCAAGGTCCAACGAGAGTGCGTCCGCCATCTCCCAGACGACGAGACGGGCCTGCTTTGCGGTATAGGGTGTTTGGAGCACCTGCCCCATGTGCGTGCTGCGCGACTTCGGCCGATAGCTCTTGATATCCTCCATGCGTGCCGGTTCCCAGCCCCACGCGTGATCGATGAGCAGCTCCGCCTGCACGCCGAAGAGCCGATAGAGCAGGTCTTCGCTGTACCGATCGTCGGCGCCGCCCAGCGAACAGCGCGCGATATCGCCCATGGTATAGAGGCCGTGCACCTCGAGTTTCTTTGCGGAGCCTCTGCCGACCCGCCAAAAATCCGTGAGCGGCGTATGCGTCCAAAGACGGCGACGGTAGCTCATCTCGTCCAGTTCCGCAATGCGGACCCCGTCCGCGTCCGGTGGCATATGCTTTGCAACGATGTCCATCGCAACTTTCGCGAGATAGAGATTCGTTCCGATGCCCGCGGTCGCCGTGATGCCGGTCTCCCGCAGCACATCGCGGATGAGGCGGATCGTGAACGCGTGTGCCGAGATCTTTTCTGTGCGCAGATAGCTCGTCACGTCGATGAGCACCTCGTCGATGGAGTAGATGTGGATGTCGGCGGGGGCAATGCGCCGCAGATAGATCTCGTAGATGCGCGTGCTGTAGTCCATATAGAGCGCCATGCGCGGCGGCGCGACATAATAGGCGACGGCAAGCGACGGATTGCGCATGAGTTCCTCCGCATCGGTGCTCTCTCCGGTGAGCTCCCGCCGCGGTGCATGAGCGCGACGCCTGCGGTTGACCTGCGCGACCTGACGGATGACCTCGAAGAGGCGCGGGCGGCCCCCGATGCCGTGCGCCTTGAGCGTAGGGGAGACGGCGAGGCAGATGGTCTTGCTCGTGCGGCGCTCGTCTGCGACGACGAGATTGGTCGTCAACGGGTTCAACCCGCGCTCCATACACTCCACCGAAGCATAGAACGCCTTGAGATCGATCGCGACGTATGTGCGCTGCTCCATGCCGGGTCCCTCCTTTTGCGAATAGTATAGCACATGTGTTTGCTGTGTGTAAATCATTTCGTGCAGATGCACATGAAAAAGGGAAAACGGCACTGTCGTCGAATATTGTTTCATGAAGAATGAACGCGAAGGAGCGAATGCTATGAACATCATCGTCACCGGCGGCGCGGGATTTATCGGTGCGAATTTCGTCTATTATGAGCTGCGTACGCATCCGGAGGATCGGATCGTCTGCTATGATGCGCTGACCTATGCGGGGAATCTTGCGACGCTCGGCGCGGCGCAGCAAGTACCGAAATTCTCGTTTGTCCGCGGGGATATTGCCGATCGCACCGCGGTGTACGCGCTGTTCGAGCGGGAAAAGCCCGATATCGTCGTGAACTTTGCCGCAGAGTCGCATGTGGACCGCTCGATCGAACATCCGGAGATTTTCCTGCAAACGAACATCATCGGGACGAGCGTTCTGCTCGACGCCTGTCGCAAGTATGGGATTCAGCGCTATCATCAGGTGTCGACGGACGAGGTGTACGGCGATCTGCCGCTTGATCGTCCCGACCTCTTCTTCACGGAGGAGACGCCGCTCCATGCCTCCAGTCCGTATTCGTCGTCGAAGGCGTCCGCCGACCTCCTCGTGCAGGCGTATGCGCGCACCTATGGACTGCCCGCATCGATCTCACGGTGCTCGAACAATTACGGTGCGTTTCAGTTCCCGGAGAAGCTGATCCCGCTCATGATCATCCGCGCGATGCGAGGGGAGAAGCTGCCCGTCTATGGCGACGGCCGCAATGTGCGCGACTGGTTGCACGTCGACGATCACTGTGCGGCGGTGGATCTCATCATGCGCCGCGGCACGGCCGGCGAGGTCTATAATGTCGGCGGGCATAACGAGCGGTCGAACATCGATGTCGTCCGCATGATCCTCGGAGTCCTCGGCAAGGGGGAGGAGCTGATCTCCTATGTCGAGGACCGCAAGGGACACGATCGGCGCTATGCCATCGATCCCGCGAAGATTGGCCGCAGTCTCGGTTGGCGTCCAGAGACGGCGTTCGAGGACGGCATCCGACGCACGATTCGATGGTACGAGGCGCATGAAGAATGGTGGGAGGATATCCTGAGCGGCGCGTACGAGGCGCGCAATGAAGCGCAGGGACGAGACGTACCGCGCGGCCCTGCGCTTTGAAATTCAGCCTTGACAATACCTGCGCTTTTCGCTATACTAGCCTTTGTCAGCGCATCGGCGCGGGGGCATAGCTCAGCTGGGAGAGCGCTTGCATGGCATGCAAGAGGTCAGG
>CAUQAR010000012.1:0-20260 GCA_963515775.1 uncultured Selenomonas sp.
GCGGCTATACGTTCATGTATCGCCGCCCGTGGCTCGATAAGAAGGAGACGGCGGGGACGCTGCGCGTCTACAACCGCACTTATGAATATGACGATTACGATGAGAACGGCGATCACAAGGAATCGTTCATGCGCAAGTATGCGGGCGGAGAGTTTACGCTCAGCCGTCCGATGAGCGAGTATTCGACGAATTTCATCACCCTGCGCAACCGCAAGGACGAGTACGTTCGGCATACGGAGACCGGCAATGCGGGCAACCGCAGCAGAAATACCGCGTGGCTTCATAACAACTTCGGCACGACGCGCAGCATCACGCTCGAGCATGTGACCGATACGCGCGATAATGTGTACGAGCCGACGACGGGCGCGCGCGCGTCGCTCTCGGCGGAGTTCGCGGGCTTCGGCGGAGACTTCAGCTTCCAAAAATACACGCTCAGCGACACGCATTACTTCAAGGCGGGCCACGCGCAGGTCTTTGCTGTGCGCGGCCAGTACGGCATCGGGCACGGCTCCATCTCGGAGTACAACCAATATCGCGTCGGCGGACAGGATACGATCCGCGGCTATCGCGAGGATCAGTTCCGCGGCAACCGCATGGCGCTCGCTTCGGTGGAGTACCGGTTCCCGATCGTCTCCAAGGTGACGGGCGCGCTCTTCACGGACTTCGGCGGCGCATGGGACAGCGGCTTTAAGCCGTCCAATATGCACGGGAGCGTCGGCATCGGCCTCGGCCTCAATACGCCGATCGGCCCGCTGCGCCTTGACTACGGCCGCGGCTCGCAGGGCGGGCGCGTGCACTTCCGCGTCGGCGGAACCTTCTGATGCGGCAGGGACATTCCCTGCCGGTGATTCCGCGCCTGCTGTGCGCATTCATGACCTTCTTTGTATTTTTCACGCTTACTGTGCCTGCATATGCCGCGGCAGAGCCGCGTGTCGAGGAAACGTCGGCGACGGTGACGAGTGCGCAGCCGATCCCCTCCATCGTGCGGGAGCGCATGGAGCGCACCGTCGCGGCCATCGCCGCAGAGCGCATGGAGGGGCGGCATACGGCGGCGATCGACGCGGCGGAAGAGGAGCAGATCATCGGCGCGGTCTTTGACCGGCTGCTCGTCGGCTACACAGTGACGTCCGTACGCGTTCACCCCGGCGTTCACGCCGCGGTGGAGATTCGCCTCGCGCCGTGGGCGGATACCATCCGCAGCGTCACGCTCAAGGCGGAGGTCGAGGGCATGCCGCCTGCGGTCGAGGCGCTGGTGAGAAAAGATCTTGCGGGCGTGGAGCAGGTTTTTTCGGATGCGCTCGTGGGGCTGCCCGTCGCGGCGACCGACTGGGCGTCCGGCGCGTTGAAACGCCGCCTGACGGCCTATATGGACGCACATTTGCCGGAGTTCCGCGCGGACTACGACATCCGCGTGGATCCCGCGGCCGAGGTGCAGCTTACGGTCTATCCGCGTCTGCCGGTCGTGCGCACCGTCGATCTTTCCATGCGCTCCGATACGATTCCGAGCGTTGCGCTGCTGACGCGGCGCTCCGTGATGGAGGCGGAGGTGAACCGGCTCGTGGGCGTGCCGGTCTCCTTCGTCGAACGCCACCGTACGGCCTTTGAGGAACAGCTCGCGGCGGCTCTTGACAGCGGGAGCGACTTCCGGCGGCTGTATCTCACGTCGCATGTCGAGATCACCCCGGGCGAGCGCATGCGCGTGATGAGCCGGACGGACACGACGCGCTATCGGCTGCGGCTCACGGGGTGGCTCGATATCGGCCGGAGCACGCGGGACGGACACGGCACACGGCGCGATCTGCATGCGCGCCTGCATGCGGGCCGCATGCTCAGCGCACGCGACGAGCTCTACTTTGAGACCGATGCTACGCCCGAGGATGTCCGCTTTGACTGGCGCCTCGGCTACGCGCGCGCACTCATGCCGCATGTGACGGGGGAGCTGCGTTATGATCTGCGGGAGGGAAGGTTCTCCCTTGCGGGGGCCTATGCGTTCCATCCGCGTTGGACGCTGCGCTACGAACACTTTACGGACGAGGGCACGGGAGAGTGGGAGCTGCGGTACAAGCTGCACGATTTCCTCAGTCTCGCGGGTCTCGTCGATCGGCATGACGCGTGGCTGCGTCTGATCGGTAATTTCTAACGGCAGGCATCGCGCTGCCGGAAGGCAAGAGAGGAGGCGCCGTGGGCGCAGTGAAACGGGTTTCGATTGTCGTTCCGGTTTACAACGAAGAGGAGAACGTCGCGCATTTTGTGCAGCGCATCGCTGCGGTCATGGCGCCGCTATCCTACGACTACGAGATCCTATTCGTCGACGACGGATCCCGTGACCGCACGCGGGCGCTGCTGCTGGGGCTCGGTGCGGCGGATCCGCATGTGCAGTCGATCTTTCTTGCGCGCAATTCCGGCCATCAGCTTGCGCTGACCTGCGGCATGGATCATGCGGACGGGGACGCCGTCATTATGATGGACGGCGATATGCAGCATCCGCCCGAACTCTTGCCGGTCCTCCTCGAAAAGTGGGAGGAAGGCTTTGAGATCGTGCAGACAGTCCGCATCACAACGGAGGGCGTCTCCCTCTTCAAGCGGCTGACGTCGAAGTATTACTATCGGGTTCTCAACCTGCTCGCGAACGTCGAGATTCAAGAGGGGGGCTCGGATTTTCGCCTGATGGATCGGAAAGCCGTGCTTGCGCTGCGCCGCTATCGCGAGCACGCGCGCTTTATCCGCGGCATCGTGGGCTCCATGGGCTTTCGCAAGACGCAGGTGGCGTTCGTGGCGCAGGAGCGCTTCGCGGGGCACTCGAAATTTTCGCTGCACAAGATGATTTCGTTTGCGCTCGACGGCATTCTCGCCTACTCGATGCAGCCGCTGCGCGCCGCGTTCTACGTCGGCGTGCTCTCGGCGCTGGTCTCCGCCGCGCTGTTCCTGCACGTTCTCTTCGAGACGCTCAGCGGCGAGACGGTACCGGGCTGGGCGACGATCGTCGTATGCTGCGCGTTTTTCGGCGGCATGCAGATGATGATGCTCGGCATCTGCGGCGAGTATATCGCGCGCATTTTGCAGGAGGTCAAGAACCGCCCGCTCTACATCATCGGACAGGACAACAGAACGACGCGTGCCGACGATGCGCCGGTGAAGGGAGGCACCGCATGAACGAAACGGTCAAGTACGGTGCGGCGCTCCTCTTTCTCTGCGTTCTCTATTTTGGGGGAAATGCGCAGCTGCCGGTGACGGCTCCTGTCGAGGTAAACTATGCGCTGACTGCAAAGGAGATGTGCGCGGCGGGGAATTATCTTTCCCCGCAGATCTATGGAAATTATTGGTATGATAAGCCAATTTTTTTCTATTGGGAGCTGATCGCGGCGTTTTCTGTGTTCGGCGTGACGGATTTTGCCGCGCGGTTTTTCCCCGCGCTCTTCGGCGTTGCGGGACTCGCCTTGACGTACGGACTTGCGCGGCGCCTCTACGATGCGCGGACGGCCTTTTGGTCGGCGATGATTCTCGGCACCGGATTGCTCTATGCGGTGCTCGCAAAGCTCATCCTTACGGATATGAGTCTCTTCGTCTTTTTCGGCGCAACGCTCGGCGCCTTCCTGATCGGGTATCGGGAGGAGCGGTGCGCGTATTTCTACGCCGCCTACGCCTGCGCGGGTCTTGCGACGCTGACAAAGGGGCCGATCGGACTGCTGCTCCCGGGCCTCGTCATCCTCGTGTTCCTCACGCTGCGCCGCGATCTCGGCGCGCTCGCGCGCATCCGCATCCCGACGGGACTGCTCGTCTACTGCGCCGTCTGCGGTCCTTGGTACCTCTATATGTACGCGGCGCACGGCGCGGACTTTGTGAACACCTTCCTCGGGATTCACAATGTCCTGCGGGCAACCGTCTCCGAGCATGCGCAGTGGAACGTCTGGTATTTTTATCTCGGCATCTATTTTCTCGGCATGTTCCCATGGAGCTTTGCGCTGCCGCTCGCGCTCCTGCGCGTGTGGCGCGTGCGTCCGCAGATTGATCTGCGCGCCCAGTTCCTGCTTGTCTGGGCCATCGTCGTACCGCTCTTCTTTCAGTGTATGGCGACGAAGTATCCGACGTACAGCTTTCCGGCCTTTCTGCCGGCCGCGATTCTGACGGCGCGGCTGCTCGCGCATTATCCGCGCGTGCTGCGCGCGGCCGCGGCCGTGGGGACGGGCCTTTGCCTTGCCCTCGTGCTCGCCGCGTCGCATTACAGCGAGCGGGACGGACATTTCAGCGGGCGGGAGGCGGCCGCGCTGATCGGCCCGCAGATCCGGGCGGACGATCTGCTCGTCTGTTACGGCGACTATACGGCGACGGTACCCTACTATACGGGGCATGCGATGTATGCGCTTGCGACGCGCGCGGAGATCGCGGCGCGCGCACCGCAGGAGATGAGCTGGACCGGCAAGAACGTCATGCCGTTCCTGCCGATCGACGCGCTGCCGCGTGACAGGACGGTCTATCTCGTGGTCGAGCGGCACGGCTTTGACGGTTTTGCGGAAGTGTTTCGGCCGGAGGAGTGGACGCTGCTCGGCGCGATGCCGGAGGAGCGGACAAAGCTGCGCGTTTACCGGCGCGCCGCCGATCCTGCGCAGCCGGCGCCGTGATCGGATTGTTTTTGCATGATATGGTTGCCCTCATGGACAGAATGGTGTATGATAAGATCGTCAAATTCCTGTCATTTCATTTTTAGGAGAGTGCTGCGCTCATGTCCCGCATGGCGCACGAAGAAAGAGGGATCATCATGATGAACGTCAAAAAACTTGGTCTTGCGGCTGCGGTGTTCGCCGCCTCGTCGCTGCTTGTCATGGGCTGCGGAGGAAAGACGGCGCAGCGTGCGCCGGGGCCGGGGGCACTGCAGGGGGATCGGGATCATCAGCAGGTCATCACGACGGAGAATTTTGCCGCCATCCAGCCCGGGATGAGTCTCGGCGACGTCGAAGCGATGTACGGCAAGGGCGTGCATGTCGGCAAGAGCATCGTGAACGGCATCTATACAGACACCTACCAGTGGCAGGACGGAACATACAAGATCGTCACCTGCACGTTCCGTCATGAGAACTGGCTGAACAATCCGCTCTCCCGTCCTGCGCTCGTCGACAAGGAGATTCTCGCGACAGACGAGCTGGCCGAAACGTGGAACAGCCCCGTCACGAAGGAAAAATACGGCATGCTTGCATACGGTATGAATTTTGCGGCCGCAACGCGCGCGCTCGGCATGGACGGCGTTCCCATCGGCGAGGATGTGACGCCGGGCATGGAGACGCAGACGTACGGCTGGGCTGTGGCCGACGGCCTCGTTGCGCGCGTCACCTTCCAGGACGACAAGCTGATTGCGATGAACCTCGACAATGCGCTTCCGGCATACCGCAAATCAAAATGATATTGAATTGCAGACGCCTCTTTGCTATAATGAAATCGTTCGGCTTCAGTGCCGATGGTTCTGACAGAAAAGGAGATTTTTTTCATGATCAAACTGGAGAAGAAGCAGGTTAAAATCATCAGCATCCTCATCGCCGTCGTCTTCGTCGGCTCTGTGGTTGCACTCGCACTCACGCAGAGCGGCTCGGGCATCGCCTCGGCAGCGTCGTCGGGGGTCGGCGTCGTAGACTATCGCCAGGTCGGCAGTCAGCATCCGCAGCTCGCCGCGGCCAACGCGGAGATGCAGAAGGCTTCGCAGGAGGCACAGTCCGATTTCGAGACGAAGGCCGCGAACATGAACGATCAGGAGAAATCCGACTACTATCAGCAGACGATGCAGCGTCTTCAGCAGAAAAATGAAGAGCTGATGGAGCCGATCGAAAAGAGCATCCAGGATGCCGTGAAGAGCGTCGCGGAGAAAAAGGGACTCTCCGTCGTCATCGAGAAGGGCGCTGTGGTCTACGGCGGACAGGACATCACGCAGGATGTCATCAAGCAGTTAGGGAAGTAAGCGATACGCATAGGATACGACATGCGCACATGTACCGGGCAGAGCGCTGCTCGGTACATTTTTATAGCAGAACATCGGCGTGTCGGGAGGAGGCGGGCGCGTGCCGGAACTTTGGAAAACGAAGCGCAGGGAGATCCTCGCGGGCGCGGCATGCCTGCTGCTGCTCCTCCTTGGCGTCTTCTTCTTTGTAACGCGAGCGCAGAAGGCGCGGGAAGAGAGCGATATCGGCGTCATGCGCATCGCGGAGGTGCTTGCGGCGCATCCCTCCTACGCGCGCCTCATGGAGCTGCGCGCAGAGGAGCGCGTGCTTTCGCTGCGGGTGCGCGACGCCGCACCGCTGCCCGAGGTACAGGCACCGGAGACGGACGCCGCGCCGTTCGACGACTCCGTCTGGCAGAAGAATGCGCAGACAGTCATCGGGGCGCGCGTTGCACTCGTGCGCGAGCAGAAGCGCCTCGCCGAGGTCTACCGCAAGGAGACGGAGCCGGATTACAAGGCGCGCAGCAAAGCGATTGACGACGAGTATCTCAATGCCATTTTGAACCTCAACCTCAAGATCGACAATCAGCGCGCCATGCACGGCCTGCGCGTCTCGGAGGAAGAGCTTGCCGCAGAGCGGGCCGGCTGGGAACGCCAGCTCGAGACGCTCAAGGAGGAGCGCGGGGCGCGGCAGATGGCGCTCTATAACGCATGGCAGGATGAGATTCGGGCGCGCGTTGCCGCGCGCATCGAGCCGGAACAGGCCATGTGGACGAAGCGCGCACAGGAGACCGTCGACGCACAGAAAGATGAAGCTGCGCGCCTGCGCAGCGCCGCAGAGGAACGCAATGCGGCGGTGGTCCGGCACGCGCAGGAAGCACAGGAGGCGCATTCTGCGGCGGCGCAGCGCGCGATGCAGCTCGCGCAGGTCCGCAGTGCGGCGGATGCGCTCGAAGCGCAGATTTGGCGCGATGTCCGCAGCCGTGCGGCGAAGCTCGCCATCATGTATCGGCTCTCCCTTGTGCTCGCATCGCCCGAGGAAACGACGGGGACGAATGCGGTGGGGGGCGCGCAGTTCTCCCCGCATCGCTACGCGCCACTCGTTTCTCTCGCCGCGCGGGATGTGACGGCGGAGATGGTGCGGGAGATGCAGAGCATCAGCGAATGAAAGGAACTTTACCCATGAAACATTTCAGCACAGCCGCAGCGGCTGTTCTTCTCACAGCGAGTATCTTTACGGCCGGCTGCGGTCAGGTGCACATCGGCACCGTGGACAGTGAACGCGTGCAGGCGGAGGCGCCGCAGATGAAGGACATCGTCGCGGAGGCGAATACGAAGCTCGGCGAGGCCCAGCAGGAGGCGCAGGCGAAGTTCACATCGAACCCGAAGATGACGGCAGAGGAAGCGCAGCAGCTTCAGATGGATACCCAGCGCAAGATGGCCACACTCAACCAGGTATACAGCGTGCAGCTGGAGCAGAAGATGAATGTCGCCGTGCAGGATGTCGTCAAGGAGAAGAAGCTGGACGTCGTCATGAATAGTTCCAAGAGATATCCGAGCGTCATCTCCGGCGCCGTGGACATTACCGATGAAGTCATTCAAAAACTCCAATAAAAGGGGCGACTCGCATGGAAAAGACAGTCAGTGAGGCTGCGGCACTCGTCGGCGGCACCGTCCGCGGCGACGGAGCGCGCGTGATCCGGAGCCTCGCCGCGCTCGAAGAGGCGGGGACGGACGATCTTGCCTTTGCCGTTCCGCCGCATATCGACGCGGCGCGTACGGCGCGGGCGGGCGCGCTGCTCCTGCCGACGGGCACGGAGGGCTTTACGGGGACGGTCATCTATGTGGACGACCCGAAGGCCGCCTTTGCAAAGCTGCTCGCGATCTTTACTCCCGCGATCGAGCATCCGCACGGCGTGAGCGACGCGGCGTATATCGGGCGGGATGTGAAAATCGGGGCGGACGTGACCATCCTTCCCTTTGCCTATATCGACGATCACGCCGTGCTCGGCGCGGGCGTGACCGTCTACCCGCACGCCTATGTCGGCCAGTACAGCGAGATCGGGGATCAGACGGTGCTCTATCCGAGCGCGGTCGTGCGCGAGCACTGCCGGATCGGGGCGCGCTGCACCATTCACAGCTGTGCCGTCATTGGAGCGGACGGCTTCGGCTTTACGACGGAGGCGGGCGTGCATACCAAGGTGCCGCAGGTCGGCGGCGTCGTGATCGAGGACGACGTGGAGATCGGCGCACACGTCGGCATCGACCGTGCGACACTCGGCGCGACGGTCATCGGCAAGGGGACGAAGATCGACAACCTCGTTCACATCGGACACAACTGCAATATCGGCGCAAACTGCCTGCTCGTCGCGCAGACGGGCATCTCCGGCTCCACGAAGGTCGGACACAACGTCACATTCGGCGGGCAGGTGGGCACAGTCGGGCACATCAACATCGGCGCGAACTCGGTCTATGCCGCGCGATCGGGCATCATCGGCGATATGCCGGAGGGCGTGTTCGGCGCGGGGTTTCCGGTGCAGTCCCACGCCGAGTGGCTGCGCGTGCAGGCCGCGCTGCGGCGTCTGCCCGAGATGGCAAAGAAGCTGAAGGCGCTGGAAAAGAAGCTGGACGGGAACGCGTAAGATGCTGTCCTACTATGCAGTGAAGATGCTCAGCCGCATCGTCTGCCTCCTCCCGCACGGTCTTGCCATGAAGCTGGGGGCATGTCTTGCTGCGCTCGCATGGGTTTTTGTTCCGAAAAAACGCAAGGTGCTCGCGCGGGATCAGATCGTGCGCTGTCTCGGTGCGGACGCCGCGGCGGCGGATCGGATCGCGCGCGCGAGCAGTCTGCGCTTCGGTCCCATGCTCATGGAGGTGCTGCGCTTTCCGGTGATGAAGCCGCGCATGGCGGACTACGTTACGATCGTCGGCGCGGTCGATGCGCTGCATACCGCGATCGCGGCGGGAAAGGGCGCGATCTTTGCCACATCGCACAGCGGCAACTGGGAGCTCATGGGCGGTGCCTTTGCCTGCGCGGGGGTTCCGCTCGTCGGCGTCGCCAAGAAGCAGTCGTCGGCCGGGATGGACCGCTTCATCAACGAGTACCGCGCGCTCGTCGGCATGCACATCACATACAGCAGCGGCGTGCGCGAGATGTTTCGGATGCTGGACGAGGGCTGGATCATCGGCCTCATCAGCGACCAGGACCCGAGCCTGCGCGACGGCATCATCGTCGACTTCTTCGGGCAGAAGACGAACGCCTTTACGGGAGCCGCGTCCATCGCGCGCTTTCGCGGCGTGCCGATCTTCCCTGTATTCATGCACAGGGAACCCGACGGCAGGCATATCCTGACCGTCGAGGCGCCGCTGCGCGTCGAAAAAACGGCCGACAAGGCCGGCGATATTCTGCGGACAACGCAGGAGATCAATCGCCGCATCGAGGCGTGGATTCGCCGGTACCCCGAGGAATGGTTCTGGCTGCACGACCGCTGGAAATCCCTGCGGGAGCGCGACGATTCTTGACAATTAAAAGAATAATGTTATAATAAATCCGAATAATATAGCATGCGCAGACAGAGAGACGGCGCGGCTTGGCGCGTCGCAGAGAGGCGCCGCTCATCGCGTTCTGTGCGGGTTGGATATCCGTAAGGATGGCAGAGCGCGGCCGGTGCGGCGGCGTCTCCGTATGATCCTAGGCATGCTGTCAGCGCCGGAATCCACCGAGGGGTGGATTTTTTTATTGGAGGGTCGATGATGAAATTTTTTAGACTGCCGATTGTCGTACTCCTGCTCCTCTTATGTCCCCTCGCGGGCTGTGGAAAAGACGCGGCGCAAAGTGGCTCGGCGGGCGGCTACGACGTGACCGATATACAGGGACATGTGACGCATTTCGCAGAGAAACCGCAGCGTATCGTGACACTCTCTCTGAGCACCGACATCACGATGCTCGGACTGGTCGAGCCGGAGCGCATGGCGGCGATCAACGTGCTCGCCGACGATCCCGTCAGCTCGAACGTCACGGAGATCGCCGCGCAGATTCCGGAGAAGATCGGCATGCCGTCGAGCGAGCAGCTCGCGGCACTGCATCCGGATCTTGTCGTTGCGCCGGACTGGGGCGACATCACGATCGTCGACAGCCTGCGCGACCTCGGCATCCCCGTCGTCGTCTGCAAGGGCGTGCGCAGCGTGGAAGAGATTCGCGAGACCATCGAACTCCTCGCCGCGGCGGCCGGCGAGCCGGAACGCGGCACGGAGCTCACGCGGCAGATGGATGAAAAACTCGACGCGCTGAAAAGCCGGACGCAGGCGATTCCGGAGGCGGAGCGCAAGACCGTCGTGCTGATCTCTCTCATGAGCGCGTACGGCGGCATCGGCTCGACCTTTGACGATGCCTGCGGCTATGCGGGCGTGAAGAACGGCATGGCGGAGCTGGGCATCCATACGGGACAGAGCATGACGAAGGAGCAGCTCGTTGCCATCGATCCCGATTTGCTCTTCCTGCCGACCTACAACGCGCACGGCACATACGACGTCGCGGCGTTTCGCGAGAACTACCTCGGCGATCCCGCGCTCGCCTCGCTGAAGGCGATCCGAAACGGCGGCCTGCGCGAGCCGCGCGAGGGATATATCTACAACGGCTCGCAGGACATCGCGTTCGGCGCGCAGGAGATCGCATACATGGCATATGGAGACGAATTTGCGCAGCCCGACGGGCTGCATTTGACGGCGGTCCAATGAACCGCCGGAGAGCAATGGCATTCACTGAGGAGGAACTCAAATGAAGGCATGGACAGTTCAGAGAAAACAGCGAAAACTTGCGGCCGGTATTGCCGTTACCCTGCTCATAGGGGGGGGCTGTGCTGACAATGTATATGCAAAAGATGCTGAAGAGACTCTTTCGTATACGCTGCCGGACGTCGTCGTGACGGCGGAGCGCATTCCCTCGCGCATTTCGGAGACGGCTGCGAACGTCAGCGTCATCACGGCCGAGGAGATCGCGGAGAACCATTACCGCGATGCCGCGGAGGCGATCTCGCATGTGAACGGGGTCGTCGTCATGCGCACGGGGATGCAGGATATGGTTCGTCTGAACGGCGATGACCGCGTCCTCGTGCTCGTGGACGGCCGCCGCATCAACAGCGACCAAGGAACGGGGAGCGGGAGAGCGGGCGCATCGCTCAAGGAAGTGCCGCCGATGGCGAGCATCGAGCGCATCGAGATCGTCAAGGGCGGCGGCTCGGCGCTCTACGGCAGCGACGCGGCGGGCGGCGTCATCAATATCATCACGAAGCGCGGCAAGGAGAACCGCACGACGCTCGACGTCGCGGCAGGCGCGTGGAGCACGCAGGAGTACCGTTTGATGAACGATGGCAGCGCGGGCGACTGGAGCTGGACGATCGCGGGCGGCATCGATCGGCGCGGCTATATGCGTTATAAATCGGACGGCGAGACGCGGCGGATGCCCGGCAGCGACTACCGCAACAACGAGTTGAGCCTGCGCGTTGATAAGAAACTCGGCGCGGGAGATTCGCTGACGCTTTCTGTCGTTCATCATAGGCTGAGCGGGGATAGTCATTATTTACCATCGCACACGACCAGTCATGTGGATCGGCTTTATAACGATTGGAGTGCTTCGTATAATTTTAAGGAAAATACGGCGACGCCCGGTGTACTGCGCATCTTTGACAACTATAAGTCCATGCGGTTCAGCGGGGCGTTCCAATCCCGCCTCACGGGCGTCGACTATCAGAACGGTTGGCAACTCAATCGTAGCAATCGCCTTGTCGCGGGCGCAGAATGGCACCGCAGCAGCTCAACGAACCTCGCGAACGGATACGACGGGGAGAAACTGACGAATACGGCGCTCTATGTACAGGATACGATAGAGGCTGGGAAATGGTCGATCGTGCCGGGCGTGCGGATGGATCATCACAGCGAATTCGGCACCCATTACACGCCGAAGCTCGCCGTAAACTACGCCGCCAGCGACAAGACGCAGCTCTACGCCTCGTGGGGCAGGGTCTTTGCTGCGCCGCAGGCGGATGATCTCTATTATTATAATACAGGCTGGGGAATGTATGGCAACCGCAATCTGAAACCAGAGAGCGGACATACGGAGACGATCGGCGTGCGCCATGCCTTCGATGCGAAGAAATCCGTTGAGCTGAGCGTATTTCAGAGCAAAATCCACGACGCGATCCGTTGGGTGTATAATCCGGTCACCTTTACGACAAATGCGAGAAATATCGATTTGGAAAAGAAGCGCGGGTTGGAGCTGAGCTACCGGCAGGAACTGAACAAGGCATGGAGCTATGACCTCGGCTATTCCTATATTCGTACGGAGCGTGACAAAGGAGCGGGACTCGTTTGGGAGAACTCGAATGCGCAGCCAAATGGCTACCGCATCGGCGTTCACTACGGCATGGGTGCATGGAAGGCCAATCTGAATGCGACGATCGGTTCCGGTCTCGACCGCACGGTCTTCGGACAGAAGAGCTACACTATCGTCGATCTGAATGTCGACTATGCGGTTGACGCGCATATGAATGCGTATGTGAAGCTGCTCAATCTGACAAATGCCCAGTACCCCGTGTATAACAGCAAGTACTATCCGGGGCCGGGCAGGTTCTTCCAGGTCGGGCTGACCTACGATTTCTAAAAGGAAATCGTTCCCCGCGAAAGGCGGTTGCTCATGAATGTTGTCCTTGCGGCGCGCGATCTCTCAGTCGGCTATACGCGGCGCGCGCCGATTCTGCATCATCTGAATTTTACCGTCGGCCGCGGCGAGCTGGTCGGTATCATCGGTTCGAACGGCGCGGGCAAGAGCACCCTGCTGAAGACCTTGCGCGGTCTGCTTCCTCCCCTTGCGGGGGAGGCGCTCCTCTGCGGGTGTCCCGTCGGCGCGTACGATGCGCGCAGCTGCGCGCGCATCGTCTCCTACCTGCAACAGCAGGTTGCGATTTCCTTCGGCTATACGGCGCACGACATCGTGATGGCGGGACGCTATCCCTATCTGAAATTCTACGAGAAGGAGGGGGCGGCGGACGAGGCGATCGTGCGCGCGGCGATGGAGTATACGGGTGTCTGGGACATCCGCGACAAGGCCGTGCAGGAGGTCTCGGGCGGACAGCGCCAACGCGTGCTGCTCGCGAAGATCCTCGCGCAGCAGTCGCCGATCCTCCTGCTCGACGAGCCGGCAACGGGCCTCGATTTCATCTACCAGGAGGAGATCTTTCGCCTGTGCAGTACGCTCTGTGCCGAGGGGCGCACGGCGATGCTCGTCGTACACGAGCTGTCTCTCGCCGCACGATTCTGCGCGCGTCTTCTCCTCGTCGGCCCGGACGGCATCGTGGCGGACGGTACGCCGGAGGAGGTCATGCGCGAAGCGGCGCTTTCGCGTGCGTACGGCGTGCCTGTGCGCGTCGCGGAGAACGCGGTGACGGGGCATATCGAGGTGTTCACGGAGAGGGAGCGGCGCGCGCTCTCGCCGCTGCTCGGCGTATCTGAGGAAAGCGTATGAAGAAAATCGCGTTTTACGGCAAGGGCGGCATCGGCAAATCGACGACGGCCTCGAACGTCTCGGCGGCGTTTGCGGAGATGGGCCGGCATGTCTGTCAGATCGGCTGCGACCCGAAGAACGACTCCACGCGCCTGCTGCTCGGTCATATCTGCAAGGAGACGGTGCTCGATGTGGAGCGTGCGAAAAAGGGCGCGGCGGAGCTTTCGGACATCGTGCACACGGGCTATCGCGGGATCAAGTGCATCGAGGCGGGCGGTCCCGACCCCGGCGTCGGCTGCGCGGGGCGCGGCATCATCGTCGCGCTCGAGCGGCTGAAGACGCTGCAAGCCATTGAGGACGAGGACATTGTGCTCTACGATGTCCTCGGCGATGTGGTCTGCGGCGGCTTTGCCGTGCCGATCCGCGAGGGCTATGCGACGGAGATCTACATCGTCTCCTCGGGCGAGCTGATGAGTCTCTATGCGGCGAACAACATTGCCAAGGGGGTCGCACGATTCGCCGCGCGCGGCAGCGTCCGGCTCGGCGGCATCATCGGCAACAGCCGCAATGTCGCGCGCGAGGAGGAACTCCTCACGGCGTTTGCCGAGCGGCTCAATACGCGCCTCATCGCGTTCGTCCCGCGCGAGCAGATCGTTCACGCAGCGGAGATTCGCCGCAGGACGGTCATCGAGCATGCGCCTGCGGATCCGCAGGCGGAGGTCTACCGCGCGCTCGCTCGCGCGATCGAGGCGAACAAGGCGCTGTCCGTTCCGCAGCCGATGGCATTCGAGGAACTCGAAGCCTTGGTGGAGTCCTATGGCTGATGCGGCAAAGCGCATCGTCTTTCGCCGGACGAACTGCAGCTGCGCGATGCCGGGCGTCTGGCGCGCACTTGCCTATGTGCGCGGCGCGGCCGTTGTGTTCCACAGTCCGCGGGCGTGCGCCCATATCGCGCGCACCCTCGAGACGGGAGCGCATTACCGCGGCATCGCGCGCGGCGCGGCGTGGGCGGAACAGCCTGTTCCCCTCTATGTGACGGGGATCGCCGAGGACGAGGCGGTGTTCGGCGGCGAGGAATTGCTGCGCCGCTGTCTTGCGCATGTGGTCCGCGACGCACATCCGGAGGCGATCTTCATCGTCTCCTCGTGCGTGGCGGGGGTTATTGGCGACGACACGACGCGCGTCGCGGAAGAGGCGGCGGAGGAATATGGGATTCCCATCATTGCACTGCAATCACACGGGTTCCTCGACGGCGAATACTTCGGCGGGTATTTGGAGACGATGCGCCTGCTCGCTGTGCACTTTATGCAGCCGACGGAGGAAAAAATCGCGGGGCGCGCCGTCCTGCTCGGCGACTGCGGCGGCGCGTCTGGCGCATATGTCCGTGAGGTGCGCCGTCTGCTCGCGGCGCTGGGGATGCGCGACGTCCTCCAGTTTCCTTCGTATCTCTCGCTGTCCGAACTCTCTGCCGTCCCCGCGGCCTCGTTTTCCGTCGTGCTCGGGAGAGAAGGGGACGCGGCACATGAGCGGGAGGTACAGGATTTCGCGCAGCTCCTCGCGGAGCGTTTCGGCATCGTCTGTGCGGGCGATCTCTACCCCGTCGGCATGGAGGCGACCCTGCGCTGGATTGCGCGCATCGGCGCGCTCACGGGGCGCACAGAGGAGGCCGGAAGGCTCGCTGCGGCCGAACGTACGGCGTTTGACGCGGCGATTACCGCAGGGCGAGCGGCGCTCGCGGGCAAACGCGCCGTGCTCGCCGTGGGACGTCCCGTACGATATTTTAAACCGGCACCGCTTTGTCGACTGCTCGAGGAACTGGGCATTGTGCTCGCGGGTGTGGTGATACTCGACGCCTATCTGCCCGAGACCCGCACGGAGATGGTGCGGCGCGTGCGGGAGGCGAGCAGCGCGCCCATCACTTCCGAACGCGATGCGGCGGCAGTTTACGCGACGGCAGACTTTGTGCTGACGACGCATGAACTGACGGATCCGCGTCTGCGGCAGATCTTCCTGCCGATCCTGCCCGTTGCAGGGCGGCGCGGGGAGGAGCTGCTCATCGACTGCATGCGGCGCTGTGCGGCGCGGCGGCGGGAGGGGGGCGTGCTCTATGCCTGAGGAGTCGTTTCAAAGCGTTTGTCGGCATTCGGATTCCTGCGCGCTTGCGGGCGCCGCGGGATTTTTCGCGGGGATCGAGGATGCGCTCATCGCCGTCAACGGTCCCATGTGGTGCTATTTTTACGCGATGCGGACGCTCACACAGGAGTGTCCGATGATCGCGCAGCGCATGATTTCAACGCAGCTCGATGGCGACGCCATCGTGTTCGGCGCGGAGGAATACATTCGCGAGACACTTGCGCCGTATCTTGATCCGTTGCCCGCCCTGCTCGCGGTGGAAAATAGCTGCGCGGCGGGGCTCATCGGCGACGATGTGGGAAGCATCGCGCGCGGCATGGGATTCCCCCGCGTTGCCGCCTTTGACAGCGGGGGGCTCGGCGGCATGTTTGCCGCGGGCTATCGAAAGGCCGCGATCGCCTGCATGGAAGAGATCGCGCCGCAGAGGGCGGCGCAGGAGCGCGGCCGCGTCAATCTCATCGGTCTGACGCCCGCCTACCTTCGCGCGGGGAACGATACGCGGGAGATCATTCGGCTTCTCGCGCTATCGGGGTATACGATCGGCGTTTCCGTCGGCGGCGGATGCAGGGCTGCGGAGCTAGAGAACCTTGGGCGGGCGGCGCTGAATATCGTCGTCCATGCGGAACTCGGCGCGGAGCTCGCGTCTTATCTCGAGGAATCAACACATGTGCCGTACATTGCGCCGCTGCCGCCGTACGGTGTCGAGGGGACGCGGCGCTGGCTGAAGGAAGTGGACGATGCGCTGCCCGCGCCCCATCCGGATGCCGCGCTGGCGGAGGCGGAGCAGATGCAGCGGCAGATCTTCTTTCGCGTCAACGAGGCAAAGAGCATGTGGGGCGACCTTTGGTATGAGCGTGCCGTCATTGCGGCGCCCCCGTCCGCAGCTTTTGGCATCGCGCATGCACTGCGCAGCGAATGGGCGGACACGGGGCATCTCGCCGTATTGACGGAGGACGGCGCCGATATGGCGGCGCACTACGCCGCAGATATTGTTGACGAGACCGCTGCGCCCGAGAGTGCGGCGGGGCGGGCGGTGGTCGCGGAGCTCTGCGCAGGGATCTTCCTCGGGAGCGGCAGCGAAACCGCCGGGCTGCCCGGGGAGGATGCGGTTGCGCGTTTCTCCATCGCGCAGCCGGCACCCGACGCGGTCTTCTTAACGGATGCGCCGCTCATGGGGCTGCGCGGTGCGGCATACGCCCAGGAATATCTTTGGAACGATCATATCCGGCGGGCGATCCGCCGTGCGGAGAGGGGGCGAGACGATGCCTAGGAAGTATGCGCTGCGGACGATTGCGCCCGCGATGGGGGCGCTGCTCATCCTCGTGTCGCTGTTTTCGCTCTCGTGGGGACAGTTTGACATCTCCTTCGTGCAGGTGATCGCATCGCTCGCCCACGCGGCGGGGCTGCCCGTATTACAGGACGTTGCGGTCACCCCGGAGCAGGAAGCGGTGCTCTGGCACATTCGCTTCCCGCGCACGATCGTCGGACTGATGGTCGGTGCGAGTCTTGGCGCCTCGGGGACGGTCATGCAGGGCATCTTCAGCAATCCGCTCGCCGACCCCGGCATCATCGGTGTGTCGAGCGGCGCGGCGGTCGGCGCGGTGATCGCCATTTTGCTCGGACTCTCGGAGGAGAGCATGTTCTTTCTGCCGCTGTGCGCGTTTCTCGGCGCCCTCGGCGCGGTGTCGCTCACAGTGACGCTGTCCATGCGCCGCGGCAGGATTCCCGTGATGACGCTGCTGCTGGCGGGCGTCGTCGTCGGGATGCTGCTCGGCGCGATCACGGCGGGCATTCTGACCGTCGTCAGCGCGCAGAAAATGCAGCAATATCTCTTTTGGACGATCGGTAGTCTTGATTACCGCCGCTGGGCGCATGTCCTGCTCGGCGTGGGACCGATCTCGATCGGTCTTTTCGTCATGCTCTTTATGGCGCGGCATCTGAACATCCTCGTACTCGGCGACGTCGAGGCGCGCGCCGTCGGGATGCCCGTCACGCGCTATCGTCTCGTCCTGCTCGCCGTTGCCTCCATGACGACGGCGACGGGCGTCTGCATCAGCGGCAACATCGGCTTCGTCGGCCTCATCGTGCCGCATATGATGCGCATGATCGTCGGCCCCGATCACAGACGGCTGCTGCCTGCGAGCATCCTTGCGGGGGGAGTACTGCTCGTCTTCTGCGACACGCTCGGACGCGTCGTTCTCGAGCCGATCGAGATGCGCGTCGGCATCATGACCGCGCTGCTCGGCACGCCGTACTTCCTCTATCTCCTGCGAAAAAATCGTCGGATGCTCTCGTGAGCGCGGCGGGCCGCCGCCGGCATCGTTCGGCCGCGCAGCGCCACAGTGTATAGACGCATAAAAAAATCCCGCGCTGAGGAAAATTCCTCGCGCGGGATTTGTCGTATTCAGTTGGTGGAGATGAGGAGAATCGAACTCCTGTCCGAAGATAACGTCACATGGATTTCTCCGAGCGCAGTCTGTGCTTTGCTTTAGGTTCGGCGGCCCCCGCAGACAGGGTGCGCCGTTCCGATCACGATGAAGTTCCCGTGAGAGTTATCGTGCGGTGGCTCTCAGGTATCCCGCGTTTGACCCCTGTCTCCATCCGTGCGGGAGGCAGACGGAAAGGGGCTGGCTTAAGCCGCCAGAGCGTAGTCTTCGTTTGCTTTTATGTTTAATAAAAGTGTTCACCTTACTAACGGGTTGATGACCCCCCGGCTCGCTGTCCACATACCGCCCATCCCCGTCGAGACCATTACATCCCCGATCATGGAAGCATGTCGTTTGCTCGTCTCTATCTTAGCAGAAGAATCGGCGTCTGTCAAATCGTAGCTTGCCCTTGCAAGTTCTAAAAATTTTTAGTATGATGTAGCATGGATCGAAATATGACAGCATTGCGGGAGGATATCGCTTGCAAAGAGAGAGGACGCTGGCGGCACGAGCGGTCTACGACGGCATCGGACTGCATTCGGGACGCCCGGTACATATGGAACTCGCGCCGGCACCGCCGGGGACGGGGATTCGATTTGCGCGCGCGGATATGCCGGAGGAGCCGCCCGTCGCCGCCGTTGCGGCGAATGTCACCGCGACGCTGCGCGCGACGACGATCGGGGCGGGCGCGCTGAAATTTTTCACGATTGAGCATCTGATGAGCGCTCTGCATGTGCACGGAATCGACAACTGTCTCGTGACGCTCGACGCGGAGGAGCCGCCCGTTGCGGACGGCAGCGCGCAGGCTTTTTTTCGCCTGATCGCGGATGCCGGCACAGTGGAGCAGGACGCGGCGCGCCGGTGGACGGTCGTCGATCGGATCTACCGCGTGGACGACGGCGGCCGGTTCGTCATGGCGCTGCCGTACGACGGTCTGCGCGTCTCGTTCACATCGCTCAACGAGCACCCGCTCATCGGCGTGCAGTATTACGATACGGCGGTTACGCCGGAGACGTATGCGCGCGAGATTGCGCCGGCACGGACGATCGCCTACGAAAAGGAGATCGAGGCGCTGCGGGCGGCGGGGCTCGGCCTCGGCGGTTCGCTTGAGACGGTCATTGTCTACAACGACGAAGGCTGGATGAATCCCCTGCATTTTTCCAATGAGCTGGTCCGCCACAAGATCCTCGATGTGATCGGGGACATCCGTCTGGCGGGCATCATCCGCGGGCATATCGTCGCGGTTGCGTCGGGACACGCGCTCAACACGGCGCTGGCGAAACAGATCGCAGAGAAGAGGGAACAAGCATGACTTTGGACATCAATGAGATTCAGCAGATTCTGCCGCATCGCCCGCCGATGCTGCTTGTGGATCGGATCACGGAACTTGTGCCGTTCAAATCGGCGACGGGCATCAAGTGTGTGACGATGAACGAGCCGTTCTTCCTCGGGCATTTTCCGGGGCATCCGATCATGCCCGGCGTGCTGCTCCTGGAGGGCATGGCGCAGGTCGGCGGCGTGACGATGCTCTATCCGGAGAAACACCGCGGCAAGATCGCGCTCTTCGGCGGCATGGAGAATGTGAAGTTCAAGCGACCCGTCGTTCCCGGCGATACGGTGGTCACGAAGGCCGAGCTCGTTCGCGTGCGCGGCGTGTTCGGCGTGCTGCACGCGGACGCCTATGTTGAGGGCGACCTCGTCGCGTCGGCAGATTTCAAATTCGCACTGAAAAACGGCGATGAGCTCTGAAAAAGAGTGATAAATAGAGCATAAAAGGGCATAAACTACGCTCCATACCGATAAAACTGCGATTTCGGCCGATTTTAAGAGGTGAATGTCTGCCGCACCCGCGGGACTATAGGGGAGAGTGGAATATGTCTGCCCGGGCAGGAATGCCGGGGCTGAAGGAGTTGAAATAGATGACAAGCAGCAGCAAGGTTCTCGCCTATATCCATGACACCGCTGTCGTTGCGCCATCGGCGCGCATCGCGCGGAATGTGGAGATCGGCCCCTATGCGGTCATCTCGGATCACGTTGAGATCGGCGAGGGGACGAAGATCGGCCCCCACGTCGTCATTAAAGAATGGACACAGATCGGGCGGGACTGCCAGATTTTTCAAGGAGCCTCCATCGGCGAGGTGCCGCAGGATCTGAAGTTCAAGGGTGAAAAAAGCTATACGTTCATCGGCGATCGGACGACCATCCGCGAGTGTGCGACGGTACATCGCGCGACGGGCGAGGGCGAGGAGACGCGCATCGGCGACGACTGCCTGCTCATGG
>CAUQAR010000013.1:0-20199 GCA_963515775.1 uncultured Selenomonas sp.
CGATCACGATGGTCGCAAAGACGGCGGACGTGGCGGAGTGGACGGACGACTCCTATACATTTACAACGAAATACGATGAGAGCCTTCTGCCGTATCTGACGCGGATCGATCCGCATGCGAACAACTTCATCGTGCTGCATCTCATGGGCAGCCATATCTACTACAACAACCGCTACCCCGAGGAATGGGCGAAGTTCGCCTCCGCGGAGGGGGATTCGACGATGACGAGCGCGCCGTCGTATGCGAACAGCGTGCTCTACACAGATCACATCCTCAAGGAGATCTTCGACTACGCGCAGAAAAACCTCAATCTGCGCGCGATGGTCTACTTCTCCGATCACGGGGAGAACCTCAAGATCTCGCACAACCCGGACGTGTTTAAGTTCGATATGGTGAAGATCCCGTTCTTCATCTACCTCTCGCCGGAGTACCGGGCGGCGTTCCCGCGCCGCAGCGAGATTCTCGCCGCGCGGCGGGACGCGTACTTCACGAACGATATGATGTACGATACGGTCTGCGGCCTCCTAGGGGCGCCCTCGAACCGCTACGATCCGCGGCAGGATTTCTCGAGTCCCGCCTACGGCTTCACGCGCGAGACGCTCACGACGATGTTCGGGATGCACCGTCTTACGGAGGATACCGAGCCGCCCATCTACGCGACGCCGTCCGGCGCCGCGGCGGACGAAGCGGCTGCAAAATAAAAGAGCGGCGCGCATTCCGGCGCGCCGCGCAAATATGCGTTCAAGGAGGATTTGCCATGCACTTCTACTGTGAGCGATGCAAAAAGGAATATCCCGTCGCGGGCCATGCCTATGCGTGCGCGTGCGGCGGGCTTTTTCGGCTGTATCAGACCGCGATGGACGCGGCGGATCGGCACGAGGCGGTTACCCTCGGCGAGACGGAGACGCCCCTGCTGCCCGCGGCCGTCGACGGGCGCACCTTCTATTTCAAGATGGAGGATCGACAGCCGACGGGGTCGTTCAAGGACCGCGGCGCGAAGCGGCTCATCGGCGAGCTCGCGCACATCGGCATCGACCGCGTCGTGATCGATTCCTCTGGCAACGCGGGGGCCGCCGTTGCAGCCTACGCGGCGGCCGCCGGGATCGCGTGCAGGGTCTATGTGCCGGACGATCTCTCGGACGAGCGCGCCAGGCAGATCACGGCGTACGGCGCCGCGGTCGTGCGCGTGCCGAACGGGCGCATGAACGCAGGCAGCGTGGCGCGCGCGGAGCTTGGCAGCGATTACTACGCCTCGCACGTCTACAACCCGCTCTTTTTCGACGGGATCAAGAGCATGGCACACGAGATTTACCGGCAGTTGGGCGATCATGTGCCGGACTATATCTTCGTTCCCGTCGGCAACGGCTCGCTGCTGCTCGGGCTTTGGCAGGGCTTTGCCGAGATCGGCCGCCTGCCGCGCTTCGTCGCCGTGCAGAGTACGAAATGCGCGCCCGTCGTCGAGGCACTGCACGATCTGCCCGAGACGCCGCGCACGAATACGATCGCCGAGAGCATCCGCGTCGGCGCGCCGCCGCGCATGGAGGATATATTAAACGCGCTGCGACGCAGCGCGGGAGATGCCCTTGCCGTTGCGGACAGCGATATCCTCAAGGCTGCAAAGAGCCTCAATCGGCGCGGCATATACGCCGAGCTCACCGCCGCGGCGGCGCTCGCGGGCGCGCGGGCGTTTTTCCGCGACGGGATGCCCGACAACTACCGCGTCGTCATCCCCGTGCCCGGCAGCGGACTGAAGCGCTAACGCCATGCTGCACGCGATCATCGACATCGGGTCGAATACCATCCGACTCGCGATCTATCGGATCGAGGGGCGGACGTTCGACCTCCTCATGAAACGCAAGCATACCGTCGGCCTTGCGGGGTATCTGGAGCACGGAGCGCTCGTGCGCGACGGGATCGAAAAGACGGTCAAGATCCTGCGCGGATTTCGCAGCTTCATCGAGACGTTCGACATCCGCAGCGTTCACGCCTTTGCGACGGCGGCGCTGCGGACGGCGTCGAACAGTCGCGCGGTCGTGCGCGAGATCGCGCGGCGCACAGGCGTGCGCGTCCGCATCATCTCCGGGGATGAGGAGGCGGCATACGACTTCATCGGGGCGACGCAGAGCATCGCATATGAGCGCGGCATCATGATGGACATCGGCGGCGGGAGCACGGAGATCGTCGCCTACGCGGACCGCACGATGCAGGGGCGGTGGAGCCTGCCGCTCGGCTCGCTCGCCATCCGTCGGGCGCATGTGGCGGCCCTTTTGCCGACGCGGGAGGAATGCAGCCGCATCCGTGCACAGGTCCATGCCGTGCTGGAGACGGCGGCCGGCGTGTGTGCGCTGCGTGCGCGTCATCTGGTGGGCATGGGCGGCGTGCTGAGCAGTGCATACCGCATGTACGCGCTGCTCTTTCCGGACGGTGCGCCGCGCCTCCTGCCAGCCTCTGCCCTGCCGCGGCTCATCGAGATGCTGAGCGGCGCGCAGCCGCTCGATGAGGAGCGCGCCGTTCTCCTCCTGCGCGCGGCCCCCGACCGCCTGCATACGATCGTGCCCGGCATGATCATCGCGCATGTGCTCGCAGAGACCTTCGCGGCGGAGGATATCCTTTACAGCGACGCGGGCGTGCGCGAGGGATACATCTGGAAGGAGATCATCGGCATAGGGGAGACTTGACGCTCTGAACCGGACATGGTACAATAGACACATAAAAAGAGGCACTGCCGATCAGCGGTCGCCCCCACATCAGTTGCGAGTTTACCCCGCCCTTTGTTTGGAGACGTTAGGCGGGGCTTTCTCGTTTTATCGATTGATCACGAGGATCAGTATGATGAGCAGTACGATGAACGTATACATATCGTAAAGACTCATATGTATTCCCCCTTTCGGGGGCGAGAATTGACCGCCAACCTCTATTCAGTGACAGTGCCTTGCTTGCAGTATAGCAGAATAAAACGTACGTTACAAGAACGAGCGCGCAGACAAAAAAATCCGTCGAGGAGAATTTCCCCGGCGGATTTTTGTTTGCCTTTATGTTCTTTACGGCCTAGTGAAACGGCCACACGAGCGGAATGACGACGATGCAGACGAGCAGCGAGATGCAGACGAGCGGCACACCGACCTTCACATAGTCCATGAAGCGGAAATTACCGGGGCCGAGCACGAGCGTGTTCGGCGGCGTTGCGACCGGCGTCGTGAAGGCGCAGGAGGCCGCGATGCCGATGGCCATGATGACCGGGTACGGCGATACGTCGATCGACTGCGCGATCGAGATCGCGATCGGCGCGAGCAGCGCTGCGGCCGCCGTATTCGACATGAACTGCGTCAGGCCGCACGAGAGGATGAACATGACGACGACAATGATGATCGGCGACGGCGCGGCGCCCATGAGCCCGACGACATGATGCGCGATCAGCGCCCCCGCGCCGCTGTGGTCCATCGCGCTTGCGAGCGGCAGCATGCCGGCAAAGAGGAAGATGGTCGTCCAGTCGATGCCCTGATAGGCCTGCTTTTCCGTCAAGCAGCCTGTGAGGACGCAGAGCAGACCGCCGATGATCGCGCTCGTCTGCATCGGGACGTTGATCTGCTTTTCCAATACCATCGCGGTCACCACGCCGAGCAGAATGACCGCGCAGACGATCATCCGGCGCGGATCCTTTTTCTCCTCGGTCTCGGCGCCCGTCTCCTCCGAATCGATAAACGAGCGCGGGCAGAGGCGCCGGCCGATCGTCAGCATGTAGACCATGCCCACGATCGAGAGCGGGATCCCGATCCATGCGAACTCGAAAAATCCGAACGGCGTCAGCCCACTCGCCTCGAGCGTCGCGCTCATGAGGATGTTCGGCGGCGTGCCGATCATCGTGATCGTACCGCCGACGTTCGCAGCGACGGCGAGGGCCATGAGCTGCGGCGAGATCGGCAGGCGCGCGGCCGCGCAGATCTGAATGACGACGGGCATGAGGCAGGCGACGGTCGCCGTATTGGACGATACGGAGGACAGGATGATCGTGATGAACATCAGCGCCGCCATCAGCGGACGCTCGTCGCTGCCCGATCTCTTGACGACGGCGATGCCGATTTTCTGCGCGAGCCCCGTCTGGAACATCGCGGCGCCGATGATGAACATGCCGGCAAAGAGGACGACCGTCGGGTTGGAGAGGCCCGAGAACACCTGCGCGGGCGTGAGTACGCCGAGCAGGCCCAGCGCGACGGCCGCGCCCATCGCTGTCACCGCAAGCGGGATGATCTCCGTGGCGAACAGGACCGCCGCCACGCCGAGCACAATGAGGGTCAGCATTGCCGGATCCATTGACTCAACTCCGTTCAAATGTTATGACACTGTGCGCGTCGCGTCGCCGGCGCTCATTTCCACCGGAAGAGCCTCTTGATCGTGTTCATGCGCGCGTGTGCGACATGCTCGTGGAGCTCGCTCGAGTTCAGCTCGTCGTAGAAGGTGTCGTCGCTGTCCTCCGTGTCGATGTACCACTCGCGCGAGAAGATGGGCTTGGTCATGACGAGCGCGGACACCTCCTGCTGGATGTTGTCCGGGATGCCGGCGGCGCTCGGCGTCAAAAATTTTGCGAGCAATTTTCCGATGGTGGCCATGTCCTCTTCTTTGAGGGCGCGCGTCGTCGGGTTGAGGCTCGAGAGGCGCAGCGCCGGGAGCGTCGTTCCTTCCTGCATGGTCGGCACGTTGTCGATCTTGACGCGCAGGCCCGCGCGTGCGAGTTCGCTTGCGACGTCGTTGAGGTCCACCGACGGGGCGGGGGCGGCGAGGACGAGATGGGTCTCGGTCCCGCCGCACAGCGGCGTCACGCCGCTCTCTGCGAGCGATGCGGCGAGCGCCTTGGCGTTCGCGAGCACTTGACGGCCGTAGGCCTTGCATGTCTCGCCCGCGGCCTCGTGGAGCGCGATGCCGAGCGCCGCCATGTGGTTCATGTGCAGGGCGCTGTGTCCCGTGTTCTCCACGGTGGCGTCGAGCTGCCCGGCGATTGCCTTCTTGCAGAGGATCACCGCGCCGTCCGGACCGCGCAGGGAGTCGTTCGTTGGGAATGTGACCACGTCGGCGAGCCCCACGGGAGACGGCAGGAGTCCCGCGGCCACGAGCCCGACGCTCTGCCCGATGTCCACCCAGAGGTAGGCGCCAACGGCGCGCGCCACTTCGGCGAGTTTTTCATAGTTCGGAATGCGCGGATAGCTGACGGGGGAGAAGATGATGAGGCGCGGTTTTACGCGCTCTGCGAGCGCCTTCACAGCATCCCAGTCCACCTTTTGCGCCGCGGGATCGATGCCGAAGTTTTCAAACTTGTAGCTGAGCCCCGCGCAGTGCTCCGCCTTACGCATATTGAACGAGAGGACGCAGTCGCCGGGCTGCAAGAGGCTGAGGAAGACGACACGCGAGGCCGCGGCGATGCCGCCGAGCCGCGCGATCGCATGCTCGCTGCCAAAGAGCCTGCACAGCCGCGCGCATACGAGTTCCTCGATGCCGCTCTTCTGATCGCCGCAGCGGTCGAGGCTGCTGTTGGTGAGGAGGCTGCCCTCCAGATAGGCGGCCAGCGGCGACATGGCGTTGACGGTCGGCTCTAAGGACAGCGTGTAGCGCTGCTTGCGAATCTCCTCTTGCAGCAGATCGAAAACCTCTGTGTCGAACCCCTTCAAGTGGTTGAGCAAACTTTCTTTTTCCATGGTATAGATGCTCCTTTCGGATGGAATGCACCGCGGCACGCGCGGCAGTGCGGCGCCCCGGCGGATACAAATACGGTAATACTAAAGACATATTCGTGTTGCATTCCCCTTTTTCCTACCGCGTTTATCAGAAAAAACATGAAATTTTTGCATTAAAACTATAAGGTACGGTTATGAACGGCGTTCATCACCGTAAGGGGGGCGTTCAGAACGGATAGGAAAGCGTGAGACTGTACGCGGCGCCCCTTTGCCGGCCCGCCCATCCGTCGATGCCCGCCTCGACCGTCATGCCGGAGGCCGTACGCGTCTGCCAGCCGATGCCGCAGCGGACGCTGCTCCCGCGCAGCGACGGCGTCGGCGTACTGAGACCGCGATACGAAGCGCGCGCGTCGCCGTCGAATTCGTACTGATAGGCAATGTCGAAGCGCAGCGTGCCGGCCGTGCCAACGGCATGGCGATAGCGTGTGCCGAGCACCGCGCGGCGGCTCGTCACAGCGTCGAAGTCGTAGATCTCTCCCGTGGACAGCTTGGCGGAGGAGCCTTGTAGGCGCGTGAGAAAATATTTGCCGTAATAGTCGATGCAGTCGCGGCCGCGCAGCGCCGTCTCCCTACCGATGCCGAGATGCCCCGCGTAGTATTCGGCGGCGTCCTCGTAGGAGACCGCCGTCCCCGCGAGATCACCGCGGTAGTCCGCAGCGATCCGGCCGCCGCGCAGACTGCCCTCATAGTAGAGGCCGTCGGTGCGCAGATGCCTCACATAGGCGCCGATACTCCAGTCATGCGCCCTGCCGTCGCCGCGTGTCCCGCCCTCCAGATGGCTGTCGTATGCGCCGCGGCCGTATGTCACGAGCGGGCCGTACACCGTGCGTCCGTGCGCCGTTTTGCGATCGGCCGCAAAGCCGAGCCCCATCTGCATGCCGCGTACGTTGACGTGCGATCCCGTTTCATGACGCAGCCGACTGGCGCTCGTCACGAAGAAGGGGTTCGGCCCCGCGTCCTTTTTCATCTGCACGCTCTGCGTCATCACCCGGTCCGCGATGAGATCGGCGCCCGCGTTCAAAAATGCCGTGCTGCCCGCGCGCGTCTCGGCAAAGGCCTTCGTGTCGGCGTTCAGCCGCATGCCGCCGGAACGCGCGCGGATGCGCAGTGCCCTGGCGTCGGACGACAGCTCGACCCCGTAGGTCAGCGACACGCCCTCGGACACCGTGATATCCTCGATGGGGGCGGTGCGGAATGCGCCTGCATCCTTTTGCATGAGGATGCGCCCTGCGGGATTCACCCCGCCCGGGACATAGGCGCGCAGCGCGGTCTGCGTGAGGTCCGTATTGTCCGCCGATGTCAGGCGCAGCATCGGGACCGACGCGTCCGCGCCTGCGGGGATGTAAAAATTAATGGCCTGGAATGCCTTGACATCGTGCGCCGTGATGCCCGATGCGTACAGGTTCAGCGTGTTGCCCGCAGCCCTTGTGACACTGCCGGCGGCGATGCCGCCATTGCCGTCCGGCACCGCGGCGCCGTAGAGCGTAACGCCCGCGAGTGTGGGCGTGCCGCTGATGTTGATGATGTTGCCCAAGGCTTCCGTCTCATCGGAGGCCGCTGCGGCGCCGCCGACGACGCTCGTACCCGTGATCGTGCCGCCGTCGATGTTCACCACATTGTCGTTTGCCGACGCGCGCGATGTTCCCATCACCGCCTGTGCCGCGGCAACGCCGCCGAAAATATTCCCCCGCACCGTGCCGCCTGCTACCGTGACCATGTTCCCGTCGGCGCGCGCGATTGTATCGCCGCTGTTCGTAACTTCGGCGGCGGCATATCCGCCGCGCAGCGCGCCGACCACGGCATCGCCGACCGCGACCGCATTCCGATCAGCGACGGCGGTCAGCGTCTTGCCCTCGCCCCATGAGGAGACCGTGCTGCGCCCACCCGCGATCTTGTTGCGCACCGTGCCGGCCGTGATCGTGACCGTATTGCCGGTGGCCGCGGCGTATCCATCGGCCGCCGCTCCCGCGATATTGGCATTGACCCACGCGCCGTTCATGCCGAAATACGCGCCGTTTGTCACCGTGCCGCCGTTCATGACGACGCGGTTATCGCTGCCGACAGCGCGCGCAGCGCCGATGTTGTTCCCCGTATCCGCCATAGCGCTCGCGCCCCAGAGCGTCGTCGCCGTACCGCCGTTCATCGTGACCGTGTTACCGACGGCCTCTGCGGCCGCGCTGTTCTTGTCCGACGGCGTCGATCCGTTGGTCATCGCGGAACTGTCGCCGCCCATGCCCTCGTCGATCCTCCCGCCGTTGATGGTCACCGTGTTGCGGTTGGCCTTTGCGGCGACCGCGCCCTCGTGGGTGGTCGCCGTCGCATAGCCGCCCTTGACGGAGTTGTGGAAATTCGCGGCGGAGATGACCGCCGTATTGTCCTCGGTCACGGCCGTCACATCGTCCGTGCCTGTTGTCGAGAACGCGTAGCCGTAGCCGCCGAAGACGTTCCCCGCATCGGCGGCGGCGTGGAGGAAGACCGTGCTGCGGCTTGCAGTCGCCTTGACAGTGCTCCCTCCCGTCGTACTGCTGACATAGGCGCAGGCCCCCGCGCTCTGCGTGTCCACATCGCCGCCGTAGATATGGAGCGTGCTGCTCATCGCCGTCGCAGCGGCGTTTGCCGCGGGATCCGTGACATTGACCTCCGCCAGCGCGCCGAAGAGACCGCCGTATTCGCTGCCCGTGATATTGCCGCCGTAGACGTTGACCGTGCCATTTTTCGCCGTCGCCTCACCGCCGTTTTTGAGCGATACCGTGACGCCGTGCACATCGCCCGTCGTGCCGCTGTAGATCGTTGCCCCGCCGCCCGCGGCCGAGAGCAGCGCGCGCGTCGCACTCCCTGCCCATGTGCCGTGTACCGTGCGGTATTTAAAATAGCCCGGCGCGGCGGGATCCCCGATGATCGGATGCAGGGCGCCCGCTCCGTCCGCCGTGCCGAGTGCGATGTGTTTTGCCTCTCCCGTGATGCTCGCGGCGATTCCCTCGCGCGGTGCGTCCGTCCGATCCTCCGTGATCGTTTCCGATACGAGCTGCGGCGCGGCCAAGGCCTGTCCGCCCACGAGCGCCACGCTGCCCGCGGCGAGCGCGCAGAGGATGCGGTATGCCGTACGTTTCTTTCCCATGTGAAATTCCTCCCTGCAAACGTTCCCTATCATGAATTTTGTGCGCGCCTATTCTACTATGCGTCATGCCGCGCGGTCAAGACCGCAGGCGGGATGCGCAGAGCGCTTTCGTGTGATCTCTGTCCCGCAAAGCCGCATGGAACGGGCGTTATAAATGCGGGAGCAACATTTTATGAAATTTATTCATGATGGAACGATCGGAAAAAATTCGCGCGTAAGCACCGCGAAAAGGTTGACAATATCATAAATCACAGCTATACTACGATATGGATTTATCTTGTTTTAACTTCATAAGCAGGTTCGGTGCCTGCGCATGCCGCGCGATCGGTGTACGCAGGGTAACAGGGAAATCGGTGCAAAACCGATGCGGTCCCGCCGCCGTAATGCCGAGGACGCCTCACGGATGTCACTGGGAGACCGGGAAGACGAGGCGGACGATGACGCAGAGCCGGAAGACCTACCGAATCTCGTACGCCGGGAGCGGCAGTCGTATCGCGCGCGGATGCGCAGCGCGACCTGTCGTCCCCGCTGCATCCTGCGATGGACAGGACGGCAGGTTCTTTTCGTATGAAATCGGCCCCGCCTGTCCTCGGCGGGGCTCTTCTTTTTGGAAAGCAAGCGTGATGGAGGGGAACGAGGGCTGTGTGGAATGCCGCCGGCGCCGGGGATGGCACTGGGGTTTCCGAGGATTTTAAGGAGGAACGGTCAAATGACGAAACGAAAGCTGGCGCTTGCGGTGGCACTTGCGGCGCTCGGGACGAGCAGCATGTGGATGAGCAGTGCATCTGCCGCAGAGAAGACGGATGCACACGGGGGGGGGACAGGCTCCGTCGATACCTATGAGTTGGATCCTGTTGATGTCGCGGGCCAGCGGGCATCGGAACCGGCCGATACGACGCTGCCCGGCGGATTTGTAGAAAGTCAACCGACGGTCGGGATGCTCGGCAGTCAGGATGTGATGGATACGCCGTTTACGGTCTCGAGCATGAGCCAAAAAGCGATCCGGACATTTAGTTCGCCCGCGGACGGCGTAAACGGTGTGCTTTCGCTCAATCCGTCGGTGCGGGTATGGTCGAGTCATCTCTATCAGGATATTGCGATTCGTGGGTTCCGCACAAATGGACACACACAATACATCAACGGTATTCCGGGAATGCTCGGGCAGTATAATATTCCGTACTACTGGGTGGACAGTGCAAATGTGATCTCGGGACCGAACCTCGGCGTGAGCGGCACGAGTCTCAGCGAAGCAATCGGCGGCACGGTGAACTATATCTCGAAGAAGGCGGAGCGCAAGGCTACTGAGGCGCGCATCTCCTATCTCGGCGGGCATTCTGTCGAGGAGGCCGTCGACGTGAGCACGCGCTTTGGCAAGGCAGACCGCTGGGGCGTGCGCATCACGGCGACCAATGTCGGCGGCGAGACGGCGATCAAGCATGAGCAGCTCGTGCGCCAGAACCTCTTCGTCAACCTCGATCAGCATACCGAAAAATCGCGGACCAATCTCCTGCTCGGCTACAACCATACGAAGCACAATGCGGGGCCTAGTACGATCAACTTCGATTTCAGGACGTTGACAAAACTGCCGTCCGCTCCTGATCTCTCGCGCAGCTATAAGCCCGCGTGGTCCTACAATGAGTATGATAACCTCCTCGCGGCGCTCAATCATGAGCAGAAGCTTTCGGCACATCTGACGGCGTTCCTCAATATGGGCGTGCATCGTGAAAACTGGTACGGTTATGTCGACGGCACGCCGAAGGTATTCAACGATGCGGGCGACTTTACGATCTCCATGTCCAACTGGCCGCTCGCCTTTACGCGCTTTTACACAGGGATCGGCCTGCGCGGCGACTTTAGAACGGGCGCGGTGCATCACGATTACCTCGTTGGGCTCGATCGGAACCGCCTGCACTATGACGGCGACGGCAAGAATTTCTGGTCGGGGACGGGCAATATCTACCGCGATAACAACTGGGCTGCGCCGAACGATCCGCATGCGAATGCGCCGCATGACACGAATACACTGATGCTGGGCTGGCATGTGGTCGATACGATGAAGGCGTTCGATGACAGACTCCAGTTTACCATGGGCATTCACGGACACAGCGTGAAGGATACGCCCGCGAACAAGGAGTCCAAGAAAACGCACGCCATCTCGCCGACGTTTGCAGTCAGTTGGAAGTTCACGCCGGATGTGATGGTCTATCTGGATCATACGGAGAGCTTTGGCCTCGGCAGCACGGTATCAACAACAGACGGCTATAAGAATGCGGGAGAGCGCCTCGATCCGGCGAAGACGAAGCAGAACGAGATCGGTGTGAAGGTCAAGGCGGGGAGCTTCCTCCACACGCTGAGTCTGTATCAGATTCGGCAGGCCAACGCAGTGGATGTCTACCGTAGCACGGACAAATATCGGCAGCTTGACGGACAGCAGGAAAACAGGGGCGTCGAGTGGGGCTTCACGGGGAATATTGCCAACCGTTGGGATATCATCGGCGGTCTCTCCTATATGAAGGTGACACAGCGTAAGACGTCCCGCGGTCTCAACGACGGTAAGCCCGTGGACGGCATGCCGCACTGGTCGGGATCGATGGGGATCGTCTATCATCCCACAGAGGCGTGGTCTGTCATTGGACGCGCGAATTATGTGGGATCCACGACGATCAACAGTGATACGATCGGCGTTCCGTCCCATTTCATCTTCGATCTCGGCGCGAACTATCGGACGAAGATCGACCGGACGCCCGTGACGATCAGCGCGATGCTCTACAATGTCGCGGGCAAGGATTATTGGGTGGCGCGCGGGGCCAGCAGTACGCTTGGTCTCGGCTCGCCGCGGACGTTCACGCTTTCTGCGAACTTTGAACTCTAAAGGACATATATGATGCTGTATGTTTTACGGCGTATGCCCGCAGGCCTCCTCTTCGGGGGGCTTGGGGGCATTCTGCTGATTTCTTCTTTTTTAGGGCTGCTGCTCGGCTATCTGCAAACGGATCCGGCCGCGCTCGCATCCATCCTCCGCTATGAGCTTTTCGGCGGGGCGACGCCCGATGTTTCGCCCGGCACCGTGACGGCGGTATGGGATCTGCGGCTGCCGCGGATTCTGCTTGCCGCCTGCGTCGGCATGGGGCTTTCTCTTTCGGGCGTCGTCATGCAGGCTGTTTTTCGCAATCCGATGGCGGACCCTTATATTATGGGGATCTCTTCGGGGGCGACGCTCGGCGTGGCATGCGCGGTGTTCCTCGGTATCGGCACGGCGTTCGGTGCCGGCGCGATGGGCGCCGGCGCGTTCCTTGGCGCCGTCCTGCTCTCGGCGGCGATCGCTTATGCGATCGGTGCGCTCGGCAGCCGGGACGTCTCGTATTTCCTCATCCTCGGCATCGCGCTCGGCGCGCTGTGCAGTGGGGCGGCGAGCGTGCTCATCTACCTCGGGGCGAACTCGACGGGCATGGATGTGACGCTGTTCTGGCTCATGGGGAGTGTGGCGGCGGCCCAGCTTCCGTCTGCGCTCACGCTGCTTGGTGTCGTGATCGCGGCGGTGCTGTTCTTCATGACGCAGACGCGCATGCTCAATCTCATGCTCGAGGGCGAGCAGGCGGCGATCCCTTTAGGGCGGCGCCTGCTGCCCTATATACGCCTCTACCTCGTGCTGAATGCGTTGCTGGTTGGGGCCGTTGTACTGAACGCGGGGCTGATCGGCTTCGTCGGACTGCTCGTCCCACACTTCACACGCATGCTGACGGGGGCGGATCACAGGCGATTGATTCCGGCGGCGGTGCTCCTTGGCGGTATCATCGCCGTGTGGGCGGATATTCTCGGCAGGGTGCTCGTCCATGGCGTTGACATTCCGCTCGGCGTGATGCTTGCATTCATGGGCGCACCGGCCTTTGTCGCTTTGCTGACGCGGCGCGCGTACCGGTTTGGAGGGGCGGAATGAAGATACAGATTGCGGCGCTGTCCGCACGATATGGGGAAAAATGCGTGCTCGACAAGGTGTCCGTAACGTTCCCCACGCAGCAGTTCACCGGGGTCATCGGACCCAACGGCAGCGGCAAGAGTACGCTGCTCAAATGTATCTACCGCGTGCTGGAGCCCTCGGGCGGCTCCATCCGGCTCGGCGAGCGCGAGCTCTCGGCGCTCTCTTACAAGGAAAGCGCCAAGGAGACGGCCGTACTCGCGCAGCATCATGGGCACGGATTTGATTTTTCGGTGCGCGATGTGGTGCTTATGGGCCGTACGCCGTACAAGGGCATCATGGAGGGGAACAATGCCGAGGATGTGACGATCGCACGGCGCGCGATGCGGGAGACGGGCGTTCTCGAGATGGAGTACGAGAGCTTTTCGTGGCTCTCGGGCGGCGAGCAGCAGCGCGTCATGCTCGCGCGGGCGCTCACACAGGAGACGCCGTGTCTCATCCTTGACGAGCCGACGAATCATCTGGATATCACCTATCAGCTGCAAATCATGGATCTGATCAGCGCGCGCGGGCTCACGGTCGTCGCCGCGATCCACGATCTCAATATCGCGGCGATGTACTGCGATCGGATCGTCGCGCTGCGCAAGGGGGAAATCATCGCGGAGGGCACGCCCGCCGAGGTGCTCACGCCTGCGCTCATCGGCGACCTCTATCGCGTGAAGGCGCAGGTCACGCTGCGTCCGGGCGGCAGGCCTGTCGTGATCTATGAAAGGGGTGGACGCGAATGATCGGCGCCATACGAACGATCGGGGCGGCGATCGTTCTCGTGCTGCTCACGATCTATGCGCTGGGACAGGGGCCGATCACGCTGGGCTTTGGCGAGACGCTGCGCTATGTTTGGCTGACCGTCTTCGATCCCGCGGGGGCGGGAAGCATTCGGCAGGACGTCATTCAGTACCTGCGCCTGCCGCATTTCGTGCTCTCTTTCATCATCGGCGCGGGGCTCGCCGTCGCAGGTGTGGTGATGCAGGCCGTGATGCGTAATCCACTCGCCGATCCCTATCTCCTCGGCGTCTCTTCGGGGGCCAGTCTTGGCGCGGTGCTCGCGATCGCGGGCGGTGTCGGAACGCTCTGGGGGCTTGATGGGACAGGGGCGTTTGCATTTCTCGGGGCGGGGGCGGTGTCCGCCTTTATCCTCCTCATGGCCTCGTTCTCGCGGGGCAGCGGCGGCAGTATGACGCTGCTGCTCGCGGGGTTCGCCATGACGGCGGCGTGTTCGGCGGCGGTGAGTTTTATCGTCTCGGCTGTGGCAGATCCCGGGAAGACGCGCACCATGCAGTTTTGGATGATGGGCAACATCATGGACGCGAGCTGGACCACGGCGGGGGTGCTCGCCGCGGTCGTCGCGCTCGGAACGCTCTATTTCTTCTCGCAGCAGCGCGTGCTCGATCTCATGCTCGTGGGGGACGAACTCTCTCTCAGCATGGGGCGGAACCTCGCGCTTTACCGCAAGATCTACATCGCGGTCACGGCCGTCATGGTCGGGAGCGCCGTCTACGCGTCGGGCATGATCGGGTTCGTAGGGCTTTTGATCCCCCACGCCGTACGTTTTATCACGGGCAGCGCACACCGTCGCGTCGTCCCTATGAGCGCGCTCGCAGGCGGGTGTTTCCTCGCGTGGGCGAGCATCATCGGGCGCAATCTCGTCTCGGGTATGGAGCTGCCCATCGGCGTCACAACCACGCTCGCGGGGGCGCCGTTTTTCGTGTGGCTGCTCTTGCAGCGTCGGTTCCGGGGAGGGCGGTCATGAAGATGCGGACAATCTATGCGCTCGCGCTCGCCGCGCCCGTACTCGGGGGCTGCGGGCCCGCGCCGCAGGATACGGCGCAGCCGCCGCGCGTCGTCGTTGAGAATATCGCGGTGGAAAACTACTTTGAGCTGGGGCCGAATACGGAGATGTTTTCCAAAGTGCCGGAGCGCGTCGTTGTCATCGGTGCGAATGAGGCGGAGCTCGTTATGGATCTCGGCGTTACGGACGGCGTGATCGTCGCGTCGCCCCAACAGAATGACCCCGTCTATGGGATCAAGGCCTGCAATCGTGCTGTGTTCGACACGTTCGCACAGATTTCGCGGCCCGAGATCAGCGCAGAGCGCGTGCTCGGCATGAACCCCGATCTCATCGTGGCGCAGCAGGAGTTTTTTTCCAAAAATCGTCTGCGCAGCACGGCGTTTTGGAATGAAAAGGGCATTCACACGATGGTGACGCTCAACACGACGGCGCCGGCGAAACTCAACAAGGTGGAGACCATCGTGCGCGAGATGCAGTTCATCCGCGACATGGGCGCGGTCTTTCATCGGGAGGCCGCCGCCGATAAGATCGTCGCCGATACTTATGCGCGCATCGATATGATCCGCCGGGAGACGGAGCATCTCGAGAAGCCGAAGGTCATGGTGCTCGACTTTATGAGCGTGATCGCGTCCTACGGACGGAATAAGATCGCGGGCGATATGGTGGCCGCGATCGGCGGGGAGATTCCGAATACCAGCGCGGCGGTCAGCGTCGAGAATATCATGGAGGAGAATCCGGACGTCGTGTTTGTCGTCACTTATAACGATCCCGCAGAGGAACTGGAAAAGATCCGGCATACCCCCGGCTTTGCCCGACTGAAATTCATTCAGAACGACCGGCTGTTCGGCATTCCGCTCAAGTTCGTCTACGGCCCGCAGTCGCGGACGATCGATGCCATCGGCTATATGGCGCATCGGATGTATCCGGGACACTTCGACTTTCCGGCGGAATATGATTTCCACGCCGAGTAGGGCGCGGTGTACAATAAAAATACGCCTGCCATCGAGTTTAAACGGATGGGAGGCGTATTTTGTATTCTATAACGTTCCTATGGTCAATCAGACAGTCTTTTGTTATACTAAATCATACGATCAGACTTTCTAAAAGATTTGCAGAGGACATCCGTATGTTAGCGCATATCGTCGAAACGACGCGGCAATTTCTCGAAGACATGCCAAAACGTGAACGTAAGAAGAAGGGGCAATTTTTTACCTCATATGAAGCTGCCGTATATATGGCAGGCTTATTTACGCTGCCTTCCACAGGTGAACTGTCTGTTCTTGACCCCGGCGCAGGCAGCGGTATATTGGCGGCTGCGTTCGTTGATCGGGTGCAGCGTGAGACGCAGGTGAAGAAAATCACGCTTACCTGCTATGAGACAGATGCGCTAATTTTGCCGCTGCTCGAAATGAACCTCGACCATCTGCAAAAGCATTCCGGCGTGGACGTGGACTATCGCATTATGACGGAGGATTATCTGCTGTCCCAGGCCGATGATTTTGAAGAAACGATGTTTGCATCTGCGGTTCCGCCCAAATATGATTTTGTGATCGGGAATCCGCCGTACCTTAGAATCATGAAATATCATCCTGCCGCGCGATCGATGCCGCGCGTGATACATGGCGCGCCGAATCTATATTTTCTATTTGCGGCGATGTCTCTGTTTAATCTAAAGGACAGCGGCGAGATGGTTTATATCATGCCGCGCAGCTGGACGTCCGGTCTATATTTTACGATGTTTAGGAAATATTTTTTGCAGCATGGAAAACTAGAGCACATTCATTTGTTTGTTCGTCGGGATAAAGTGTTTTCGCATGAACAGGTTTTGCAGGAAACCATGATCGTCAAGGCGAAGAAAACGCAGCGGCCTGTCAAATATGTGACATTAACATCCAGCGAGTCGAATGAGCAATTCTACCCCATGAGTGAAATTTGCCTTCCGTATGACGGCGTCGTGGTTGGCAGCGATCGCTATGTGTTTTTGCCGGTCACGCCGGCACAGGTGGAGATCGTGCGGCGGGTCAACCGCTATCAATGCACGTTGCCGGATATAGGGATTAAGATGAAAACGGGGATCGTTGTGGATTTTCGTCAATATGATGATTTAAGACCTGAAAAATCGCCGCAGACCGTTCCGCTTTTTTACAGCCAAAATATAAAAGACGGGCGCGTTCATCACGAGCCGTCCGGGAAGACGTTGGATTGGGTGACGATGGAAAAACCGGGGCTGCTGCAGGATAATAAAGACTACGTTTTCTGCAAAAGATTTACGGCCAAAGAGGAACGGAGACGCCTGCAATGCGGGATTTACTTGGCGGCCGACTTTCCTATGTATGATAAAATCAGCACGCAGAACAAAATCAACTTTATCGAACGCGTTGATGGAGAAAAGCTCTCCCCCAATGAGATCTATGGGATTTTTGCGCTGCTCAACTCTACGCTGTTTGACATGTATTATCGCATTTTGAACGGCAGTACGCAGGTGAACAGCACGGAGGTCAATACGATCCCTGTGCCCCCGCTCCGATCCATTCAAAAAATAGGGCAGAGACTTCGTGCTTCGCGCGACTTGTCAACGGATAACTGCGATAAAATTCTTTCGGAGGTGGCATATGGATAAGGTCGCGGATGCAAAAGATATACTCAAACGCATAGGGATGCCGGAACAGCAACAAACGGACATCGCCGCGTATGCGCTGCTGACCTTAGCGCATTTACCGGAGTCTGCCAAGTGGAAAAACAGCACGAACGATTGGACGCGGATTCATGACGTATTGATCTTTACGGCGCAGGTCTATGGCAAAACATATGCGGAGAATACGCGTGAAACCATACGAAAAAACTGTATGCACCAATTTAGAGATGCGGCGTTGATCGAAGACAACGGGAGGGCGACAAACAGTCCGCACTATGCCTATCGGATTACTGAGGAGGCGCTTCCCGTCATACGGGCCTATGGGACGAGGAGTTTTTCGAGAAAACTCGACGAATTTCTGCAACAACATGAGCGATTGATTGATCAGTATGCGAGTAAGAAGAGAATGCAAATGCAGCCCGTGCAGATCAACGGGAAGGCGCTGCATTTTAGCCCGGGGAAGCACAATGAACTGCAGCGTGCCGTCATAGAGGAGTTTGCGCCTCGATTTGCCCCGGGCAGCATCTGCCTGTACGTCGGAGATACGACTAAAAAAGATTTGATCAAAGACACAGCAACGCTTGCGGCGCTCGGGATCGAAATCACACTGCATGACACGATGCCCGATGTTGTCCTATATCGTAAAGATCAGCATTGGCTCTATTTCATCGAAGCTGTGACAAGCGTTGGCCCGATGAGTCCAAAACGGATTCTTGACCTCCGAAGAATGTCGGAAAAAGTATCGGCGGGGAAAATATTCGTCACAGCGTTTTTGGATCAGGCGACCTATAAGAAATTCAGCGGTTCATTGGCGTGGGATACTGAGGTGTGGCTCGCGGAAGCGCCCGATCACATGATCCATCTCAATGGGGATAAGTTCCTAGGGCCGCGATAGCCGCGTGCGCTCCGGCAGGAATGCGGGCGGTCGCGGGAGAATATAAGGAAAGAGGTGACGATGGATACGGGAGGTGTGATCGGATGAACGTACAAAAACTGGGACAGGGCCTTTGCCGGACCATGCAGGCCGGATATCGGCGCTTTCGCGTGGCGGTGGCGGTCGATGCACTGCTGCTTCTTTTTCTTGGGGCCTATACCTATCGGGAAGTATACGGTGCAGGAGGGGCGATCTTAGGCGAGGTCGGCTATGCCTCCGCTGCGGTGGCGGTCGGCTGCATCTTTGCTGTTTCGCTGCGGCTTTTTGGAGAACACCGCGGTAAGGAAGATCGACGCATCGAGGCCCTCTTGACGGCCCTCGTATGCGTCTTTTTCTTTGCGCTTGTACGGGGGCATACATGGCATGATCCGTATATCGTTCTCCGGACCGTCGGGGCGGGGCTCACCTTTGCCGTATTCGGCCTTTACTGCATGCGGCGGGGCGCGGGGGATCATCCCGCGCTGCTTGTCATTTACGCCCTGTGCAAGGGAGCCGTCGTCGGTACCCTTTTGACGGTATCGCTCGACATCTGTCTGCTGGCGGTTGATGAGCTGCTCGTTTCCCTGTCTTCCCGCCTGTTTTCGACGTTGCTTTTTCTGACCGCGGAGGTTTCGTATCTTTTTGCCGGGGTGCAGGTCGCTTTGGCGGGGCTCCCTGCGCCCGGGGGGCGTGCGGAGGCGCCTCCGCTTTTTCGTGCGCTGCTGACGCGCGTCCTTTGGCCCGTCTGTCTCATCCTGCTCTCTATCCTCTATCTCTATGTGGTGAAGATCATCTTCCGGTGGACGATCCCCGTCGGCATGATGAATTGGTTCGCCTCCTTGGCGCTGCTCGCCTTCGCGGTATTTTTCGTCTGCTTTGCGGGCGATGCGCGTCACGCATTTTTGCAGTGGTTCCTGCGGCGCGGGCTGCTGCTCTTTTTGCCGATTCTTGCCGTGCAGGCTGTGGCCGTGTGGCAGCGGATCGCGCCGTACGGGCTGACGGCGCCGCGCTACGCGTCCATCCTCTGCACGCTCTTCGGTGTCTTTCTGCTCGTCTGCGCCTTTTTGCGCCGCTCTCCGCGCCCCGCGTTTCTCGTCCTTGCGATCGCGATTGCCGTGTCTTCGCTGACACCGCTGAACATCCTCGATGTCCCGCTGCGTGCGCAGGAGGCGCGCCTTTGGCGCTTGCTTGCGGAAAACGACATGTTGCAGGGCGGCGCGGTTGTGGTGAATCCGGCGCTCGAACCGGACGCGCAGGAAAAGCTGCTGAGTGCCGCGGAGTATCTGACAGAGCGCGGTCGAACGGAAGTCCTCGAAACGCCGGGCATGAACGATATGCTCGCCGATCTGCGCGGCGCGCCGAAGGGCGAGCAATACGTCATGTGGTTCAGCTTTACCGCGCCGACGCCTGCGGTTCCGGTGGCGGGCTGGGAGGAGGCCTATGTGTTTGCGCATGCGCACGCTGGGGACGGCGTGCTCGTTCTGCAAAAGGGCGCGGGCGCTGAGGAGCGCTGCGATGTGTCCGCGTGCGTTGCGGATTTTTTGGCGGAGGCACGCATGCTCGAAGCCAGAACGGGATCGACGATATTTACGCGTGAGATGTTGATCGATTTGGACGATCATACCCGCCTCTGCCTGAGCGACTTGAAGCTCTCCGTACACGGCAGCGCGGGCGGGGAGTTCGTGACGGCGGATATGAATGGTGTGCTCTTGAAGAGATAGATGGTCGAACCGTCCGCGGTATGTGTGATATTGCCCCATGATGCGGGGGGAGGTAAGGCCGTTGCGATTGTATTGTCAGATTGGTGCGCGTTCGGTCGGACGGGGTGCCAGAATCTTTGATCGGAGACGGTTGACAATAGGATTAGAGTTCGTTATACTTCAATAAGTATTTATTCATTTTTAACTTCATAAGCAGGTTCGGTGCCTGCGCGTGTGTCGACGTGCTGCCGACGTGCGCGCGGGGTAACAGGGAAATCGGTGCAAAGCCGATGCGGTCCCGCCGCCGTAATGCCGAGGACGCCTCACGGATGTCACTGGGAG
>CAUQAR010000014.1:0-19544 GCA_963515775.1 uncultured Selenomonas sp.
CGGCGCAGCAGGGGCCTTATCCTGCAGCGCCTTGATGGAAAGTCCGATCTTACCGCGGTCGTCAACGGTGAGTACCTTGACCCTGACCGTATCGCGTTCCCTGAGGAAGTCATGCACATCGTTCACATAGACATCGGCAACCTCAGAGATGTGAATGAGTCCCGTCTTTCCTTCGGGGAGTTCGACAAAGGCACCGAAGTTTGTGATGCCCGTGACGACGCCTTCTACTACACTGCCAACTTCAATGGCCAAAACACTTCTTCCCTTCACTACAAAACCGGCGGGGTCTCCCCCATTGCTGTTTACCCGCTCATTATACTCAACGAATACATACTGTGTCAAGGAGGTCAGTTGCCGCCGCGCTTGCCGGGCGCATAGGGCAGTTCCCCGGCGCCCGTCATGCCGAGCTCCTCGCGCGCCAGCTTTTCTATATAGGGAAGCTCGCCAAGATGCTGTTTCTCCGCCGCCAGGCGGTCGTTCTCGGCCTGCGCGGCCTCGAGCCGCTCCGTGGCGAGCCGCTGATCCCGGTAGACGTGAGAGAGATAGATTCCCTGCGATATCACCATAGAGCCAAAATAGCCGAGGATCACCAGCAAGGCGATGACAAACCACCGCGGCCGCCTAGACGGTCTTTTCCGCGCCATCCGCATTCCCTCTCTTCCTTGTGAGCATATCCATGAGCAACAGGGCAATGTCCGCCGCCGCATCCTCACGCGCGCATGCGCGTGATGCCGCGCGCATGGCGGGGAGCCGGCGTGCAAGTATCTCTTCGGCCGCAGGGGCCAGCGGCTCACCGGGATGCAGCCAAACGGCCGCGCCCCGCCGCGTCGCATAGACGGCATTCTCTGTCTCCGGTCCCGGAATGGGATCGTGCAGCAAGAGCGGCAGCCCTGCGGCGAACGCCTCGCTGATCGTCAGCGCCCCCGGCTTCGTAATGAGCAGATCCGCCGCGCACATGAGCGTAAAGACCTCATCGGTATAATCCCAGACGTGAATACTGTGACGGGAGCGCTCCGCCGCACGACGCGCATCGGCGGCAAGAGCGTCGTTGTAGCCCGCGACGACGAGAATCAAAAGCCGTGTGCCGACGGTCTCGAGCGCCTCGAGCGTCCGCTCGATATCTCCGAGACCAAGACCGCCGCCCATGAGGAGCAGCGTTGGGAGATCGGCGGGAAGTCCCGCACACGCCTTTGCCTGCGCACGGGTGAGGCGCCGCTTCGGCAGCGTGATTGGGATGCCCGTCACATGCAGCGCCGCGCGGTCAAACCCGAACCCCGCCATCTCCTCCGCCATCGCATCCGTCGCAACGAAGTAGTTATCCACGCCGCGCGAAAGCCAAATCTGATGGAGCGCATAGTCCGTGAGGAGCGCTGCCAGCAAGAACGATCCGCCGTGCCTCGTCCGCCACAGTGCCGCCGCCCCTTCAGGAAAGGGATGTGTCGCGATGATGAGATCGGGGCGATACGCGCGCACAAGCCGCCCCATCGTCCGCACCATCACCTGCGCGAATGCGCCGCGTACGACCCCCCCGCTCGAAACGCGTCCCGCGATCCGGAAGAACACATCGTACAGATCGGGAACGAAACGGAGCATCGTGAGATAGACGCGCTTCATGAGATAGTGAATCAAAGAGACATCCCGCGCCATGAAATCCACGACGGAGATCTGCGCGGCATCCCCTGTACGCGCTGCAAGCGCCGTACGAATCGCCTCGGCCGCACGCGTATGTCCGGCGCCGATCGAAGCGGTCAAAATGAGAATGTGCGCACGCTCCATAATCCGCCTCCTCAGCCGAATGTATTCATTGTATCACAATTTACAGCAGCGGACAAAATTTTTTTCATGCCGTCAGGCCGCCGTCCACAGTATAAATGCTGCCCGTCACCCACGCGGCCCCCGGAGACGCGAGAAATGCGATGACTGCCGCGGCCTCCTCCGGCGTTCCGATGCGTCCCATCGGATACGGCTCCGCCATCGCGCGCAGTTGATCCGCACGCGGCAGCTGTGGATGCAGCTGCCGCTCCGTGAGCGGCGTCAGAACATCCGCGGGCGCAACGGCATTGACCCGTACGCCGTCGCGCGCCGTTTCCAGCGCGAGAGAGCGTGTCAGCGCGACGACGGCTCCCTTCGTCGCGGCGTAGGCCGCGCAGAAATAATTTCCCGCAAGGCCCGCGTCCGATGCGACGTTCACGATATTTCCGCGTTCTTTTCGCAGCTGCGGCAGCGCCTCCTGTGTCAGCCGAATGACACCGTGCACATTGGTATCGAAGAGGTCCGCGCGCATGTCGTCGGAAAGTTCCTCCAGCGCCCCCTCCGCATAGATGCCCGCGGCGTTGACGAGAATACCGAGCGCGCCGAAGGCGCGGACCGTTTCCGCCACCGCTGCGCAGCAGTCCGCGCGCCGCCGCACATCCCCCGCAAAAAAACGCGCGCGCGCGCCGCCCGCCAGCCGCTCCAACGCCGCCGCGCCGCGCCGCGCATCACGCCCCATGAGCGCAACGCAGGCGCCGCCCGCGAGAAAGATCCCGGCGGCCGCATATCCGATGCCCGACGTTCCGCCGGAGATCAACACCGTCTGCCCGGCAAACGCATCGGGAGAAAAAATATGTTCTTTCATCCTCATCTCACCGCATAGAAATGCAAAAGACCGGATTCCCCCGGAGGGGAAACCGGTCTCGCGCCGTATCGGCTCAGTTTACAGAATCCTTCAGAGCCTTGCCAGCCTTGAACACAGGCGTCTTCGATGCGGGGATTTCAATCTCCGTACCCGTGCGGGGGTTGCGGCCCTTACGCGCCTTGCGGCCCTTCACCTCGAATGTGCCGAAGCCGATCAGCTGAACCCTGTCGCCCTCGGAGAGTGCGCCCTTGATCGTCTCAAAAATGGCATTGACTGCCTTTTCCGCGTCCTTCTTCGTGAGATTTGCCTGCTCTGCTACGTTTGCGACCAATTCCTGCTTGTTCAAAGTAGCATCCTCCTTTAAGATATTTTCCACTTTTTCCCTGCGGCCCTGTCGGCCGCACCGTCATGAGAGAATTTAACAGAATTACCTAGAAAAATCAAGGGGGAAAGCGAAAAAAAATATTTTTCCTCAAAAAAATCTATGTTTTTTCCCTATTTTTCCCAAAAACCGGGGGTATATGGAATAAAAAGTGTAGTGAGATGATCGATGTCGTCCTGCCAATCGAGTTCAAAAAGCGGAATCCGCACGACGCGCGCATCCGGCAGTGCGAGATGGTGCAGATAGCAGACCTCATGCGTATCGGCCAGATGTTCCATCAGCAGCAGTTTGACATTGGAGGCAATTTCCCGGGAATAGATCTGGGTGACGATCATATCCTGCCGCGGCCCCTCCGCAACGAGATCCTCATCCAGGGCGTCCACAATCGAAAGGCCGTGGACGGGATCTACGCCGAGCACGGCAAAGAGCGGCTCCAAAAAACTCATCGCGGGCAGGATCTCGATGTCCGTACCGTCCTGCGCCGCGCGTTCGCGCAGGATCTGCACGGTGCGCTCGGCAACAAATGGGCTGCCCGGCACAAGATAGAGCACGTCCTCATCGCTGACACGCGCCAGCAAATCGTCCGCAATCTCCTCATAGAGCGCGTCGAAATCCGCGGCACCCTCATAAAAGTCATCGTACGTCTCATACACGACTCCCCCAGCCTCAAGTGCCTCAGCCGTCGGATGTACGCGCGTGCGCAGGCGGATGTGCCGCGCTGTCGCGATGCGGTCCCACGTCTCGCGCGTCATGAGTCCCGCGGGTCCCGGCCCGAGTCCCGCAACGGTCAGTTTATAACGTTTCATCTCTTCCCCCTCCACACACGATCTGCATGATCTCAAGCGCCGTATCCAAGATATGTTTCCGCTCCTTCGGAAGGAGTCGGATGCGGTAGCCTGCGCCCTCGGGCAGCGGGCCGACGCGCCGTCCGAAGGCGCGGTCCAGACGCATGAGCGCCGGCAGCGGCAATTTGCCGCCTTCTGTCAGGGCGATGTCCATCGTCTCTCTCTGCATCGTCACGCTGCGTGCACCAAAGCTGCGCGCAGCGTTCTTGATCCGCGCGATGTCGAGCAGCGCAAGCACGGGCGCACTCGGCGTGCCGAACCGATCGATCAGCTCGTCGTGCAGTGCGTCGAGATCCTCATTGTCGCGTACGGCTGCGATCTTTTGATAGATCTCGATCTTGTGCATCGCATCTTCGATATAACCGCCGTCGAGATATGCCTCGACGGGCAGATCGATGAGCGGGTCGACCGCGGGTGTGGGCGGCACCTGCCCGCGCCGTTTGGCCACCGCCTCCTCAAGCAGTTTGACGTACATCTCAAAGCCGACGCCCGCGATATGTCCATGTTGCTGCGCGCCGAGGAGACTCCCCGCACCGCGAATTTCGAGATCGCGCATAGCGATCTTAAAACCGGAGCCGAGCTGCGCGAACTCCTTCATCGCCTGCAGGCGCTTCTCCGCCGTCTCGCTCAGAACCTTGTCGCGCCGATAGGTGAAATAGGCAAACGCCATCTGCGCCGACCGCCCCACGCGCCCGCGCATCTGATAGAGCTGCGACAGGCCGAACCGGTCGGCATCATAGACGATGATGGTATTCGCATTCGCCACATCGATGCCGTTCTCCACAATGCTCGTCGCGAGCAGGATATCATAATGTCCCTCGTAAAAGTCCATCATGACCTGCTCGAGGATATCCTCGTTCATTCGTCCGTGCGCCGACGCGATGCGCGCATCCGGCACCAGGTGCAGCAGATGCTCGCGCATCCGATCGATGTGCTCGACGCGGTTGTAGATGAAATACACCTGCCCCCCGCGCGAAAGCTCGCGCTCGATCGCCCCGCGCATCATCGCGTCGCTGCTCTCCACGACGTAGGACTGCACAGGCAGACGATCGGCAGGGGGCGTCTCGATGACGCTCATATCCCGCGCCCCTGCAAGCGACATGTGGAGCGTACGCGGAATCGGCGTCGCCGAGAGCGTCAGCACATCCACGCCCGCGGCGAACTCCTTGATCCGCTCCTTCTGCGTCACGCCAAACCGCTGCTCCTCATCCACGATGAGGAGGCCGAGCTTCCGAAAATGCACGCGCGCACGATTCAGAATCGCATGCGTGCCGATGAGGATATCCACGCGCCCCCGCTCCACCGCGCGCAGGGTCTCGGCCTGCTCCCGCAGCGTACGGAATCGGCAGACGACGTCCACCGTCGGCGCGAAGTCCGCGAAGCGGGCGGCAAAGGTCTGATAATGCTGCTGAGCGAGCACCGTCGTCGGCACAAGCACAGCGACCTGAAAGCCGTCCATCGCCGCCTTGAATGCGGCACGCACGGCGACCTCCGTCTTCCCGAAGCCCACATCGCCGCAGAGCAGACGATCCATCGGCCGATCGCTCTCCATATCCCGCTTGATCTCCGCGACGGCGCGCAGCTGATCCTCCGTCTCCTCATAGGGAAACGCCTCCTCGAACGCGCGCTGCATCGCATCGTCGGGGGGAAAGGCATGGCCTGCGGCAAGCTTACGCTGCGCATAGAGCGCAAGCAAATGATCCGCGATGTCCTCGACGGATTTCTGTGCCTTGGCCCGTGCCCGCGCCCAGTCCGCCGTCCCCATGCGGTGCAGCCGCGGCGCCGCCCCCTCGGCTCCAACGTACTTTTGCAGAAGGCCGACCTGATCCGTCGGCACAAAGAGCTTATCGTCGCCCCCATACTGTATGTGCAGATAGTCGCGGTGTACGCCCGCCACTTCGAGCGTCTCTACGCCGAGGTATTTTCCGATGCCGTGCGAAATATGCACAACATAGTCGCCGGGCGCGATCTCACGGAAGTGTCGGATACGCTCGCCGGCAGACACGCTTCGGCGCAGTTTCACCTTATGGCGTCCGAAGATATCCTGCTCTGTGAGCACGACGATATTGGACGCGGTGAGTTCAAAGCCTGCGCGCAGCGTGCCGGCCGCAACGGCGATCTCTCCCGCGGCCGCGGCTGCGGTGCGGCGCAGTACCGTCACGGGGAGCTTCCAGCCCGCACACATATCGCGCACGGCATTCGTCTGCGTCCCGCCCCCCATGAGCACGAGAATGCGGGCCTTCCGTGCAAGATAGCGCCGCAGCTCGCTCTCAAGGAAAGAAAACTGACGCTGAAAGGCCGTCATAGGAACCATTGCGGCGCCGATCACAGTACCGGGCGCACAGGCGGGTACCTTGCGGCTCATCAGGCTCACAAAGAGCGCGTGTCCCGCGCTTCCCGCCGCGACGAGTTCCTCCCACGGAACATTGCGCGCAGCCCGGACAGCATCCTCCTGCGCGGCGTCGTGCAGCGCCGAAACGAGCCGCGCAGGCTCGTCAAAGACAGTGAGGCCCGCCGCGCCGAGATAGCTCAAAAAGCACGCCTCCCCCTCGTCATCCGCCGCGTAGAGCGGCATAACGGAAGCCGTGCTGATATTCTTGATGGAGCGCTTCGTCAGCGCGTCGTACTCGCGCATCGAATCGATCTCCGTATCGAAGAACTCGATGCGAATCGGCGAGAGCGCATTGATGGGAAAGATGTCGACGATGCCGCCGCGGACGCTGAACTGCCCCACATGTTCGACCTCGGCCGCATGCTCGTAGCCAAGATTCGTCATCCGCGCCAAGAGATCGGCGCGCGCAAGCGTATCGCCAATGCGCAGGGTGAGCGAAGCATGCGCGAATGCCGCAGCGCTCATCCCCTTCTGCGCCGTGGCGCCGATGTCCGCGAGTACGATGATCGGCTCGCCGCGCAGCAGCCGCGCGAGAATGTTCATGCGCTGTGCCGAACGCTCCAGACCTTTTGCGGCGCCGGGCACGGCGATGAGGCTGTGGTCCAGTTCCGGAAGCTCGTAGACATCCGCCTCGGGCAGCAACGAGGTCAGATCCTCCTGCCATGCGCGCAACGCCTCGCGTCCGGCCGCAACGACTGCCAACGGCCGCGGCGCGGCGTCATAGACCGCAGCGACAGCCGCATGCTTAAAAGATCCCGCCGCCCCATGCACAAGAATCTGCTGCGGGGGCGCCGCAAGGGCGTCGGCGAGCTGCCGGACCGCAGGGTCGGCGCGCAGCACGGAAAAGAGTGCGTTCATTTCCCAACCGCAAGGGCCGCGCGGACGAATCCGGCAAAGAGGGGGTGCGGATGGTTCGGCCGCGACTTGAGCTCCGGATGGAACTGCGAGGCGACGAACCACGGATGGTCCGCAATCTCCACGACCTCGACCAGTCGATCGTCCGGGCTTGTCCCCGCGATCACCAGCCCCTGCGCCGTCAGCGGCGCACGGTAAGCATTGTTGAACTCAAACCGATGCCGGTGCCGCTCGCTGATCTCCGCTGCGCCGTATTCCTCGCGCGAGCGCGCGTCCTCCGCAAGGATGCAGGGGTAGGCGCCGAGACGCATAGTGCCGCCCTTTGCCTCCACCCCCTGCTGCTCTTCCATAAGAGCGATGACAGGATGCGGCGTCTCAGGCGCAAACTCCGTGCTGTGTGCCTCGGACAAACGACAGACATTGCGTGCGAACTCGATGACCGCACACTGCATGCCGAGACAAAGGCCGAGGAACGGAATCCGATGTTCGCGGGCATACTGAATCGCACGAATCTTTCCCTCGACGCCGCGGTCCCCGAATCCGCCCGGTACGAGAATTCCCTTGCACCCGACAAAGAGCTCGTCGAGATCGGCATCCGCATGTTCCAGCTCCTCCGCGTTGATCCACGCGATCTTGACCTGCGCGTCGTTGTCGATGCCGCCGTGATGCAGCGCCTCCGTCACGGACATGTAGGCGTCCGGCAGCGCGACATACTTGCCGACAACGGCGATCTTCACCTTATTTGCGGGATGATTGATCTTAAAGACCATCTTCTCCCACGCCTCCATATTGGACGGGTCGAAATCCATCGCCATCTTTTCGAGTACGATCCGATCCAGCCCCTCCTGCTGCATCATGAGGGGAACCTCATAGATCGTCGATGCCGTGCGGTTTTCGATGACCGCATCCGCATCCACGTCGCAGAAGAGGGCGATCTTCTCCTTCATCTCGCGCGGGATCGCCTGCTCCGTCCGGCAGACGAGGATATCCGGCTGAATGCCGATCGCGCGCAGCTCCTTGACACTGTGCTGGGTCGGCTTCGTCTTGAGCTCGCCCGCCGCGTTGATATACGGCAGCAGCGTCACATGGATATAGAGGGCGTCGTTCTTGCCGACCTCCTTCTTCACCTGACGAATTGCCTCGAGGAAGGGCAGGCTCTCGATATCGCCCACCGTCCCGCCGATCTCCGTGATCACGACGTCAGCACCGTCCGCCTTCGCCACATCGTAGACGCGCTGCTTGATCTCGTTCGTAATGTGCGGGATCACCTGCACTGTAGAGCCGAGGTAGTCGCCGTGCCGCTCCTTATTGAGCACGGTCGAATACACCTTGCCCGTCGTGATGTTCGACCGCTTTGTGAGATTGATGTCGATAAAGCGCTCGTAGTGCCCGAGGTCCAGATCCGTCTCCGCGCCGTCGTCCGTGACGAATACTTCGCCGTGCTGATACGGACTCATCGTCCCGGGGTCGATATTGATATAGGGATCGAATTTCTGAATCGTGACCTTCAGCCCGCGATTCTTGAGCAGACGGCCGAGGGAGGCCGCCGTAATGCCCTTGCCGAGAGATGAAACAACGCCGCCCGTGACGAAAATATACTTTGCCATTCCGTTCCTCCGCTATGTCTCAATCAGTTCTGAATGCTCTCGAGCTTTTTCTTGCGCGTCGTCTCCTTCGCGGCGCCGTTTTTCGCCCCGCCCGCAGAACGCGACGAGGAGCGCTTGACCTCGGGTGGCACCCACTCCGTGAGCCCCCACTTGCCCTCTCCCTCATAGTGAAAGCGACTGTCCATATTCATCATCGTGTAGATCTCCGAGATTGCCATCGCCAGGGACTGCACCGGCTTGTGCTTGGCCTCAATGACCTCTTGAATCAGCTCCTTATAATGAACGGCCTCCTTCTTTTCCGAAAGAATGTGATAGGCTATGTCCATCTCGGGCATATGTTCAAAATCCATGAAAACGCTCCTTTCTGACTGCGCGCCTACATCGTCTCCGGCGCCGAGACGCCGAGAATCCCCAAACTGTGCCGAATGGTATGCCCCGCCGCCGTCACGAGCGCGAGGCGCGCGGATGCGAGCGCCCGCTCCTGACCGACGATGCGGCATTTATTGTAAAACGAGTGAAACGCACTCGCCAGCTCATGACTGTAGCGCGCAATGCGCTGCGGCGCGTAGTCCGCCGCCGCACGCGCAACCTCCTCCGGATAGGCCGCGATCTTCTTGATGAGCACGATTTCCGTCTCATCCGTCAACAGTTCGAGTTCGGCCCCGTCCGCCGGTGCGAGGCGCAGCTCATCCGCCTGCCGGAAGATGCTTGCAATTCGTGCGTGCGCATACTGGATATAGTAGACGGGGTTTTCGCTGGACCGCTTCTTCGCGAGATCGAGATCGAAATCGAGCTGACTGTCGAGCGAGCGCATGAGGAAGAAATAGCGCGCCGCATCCACGCCGACCTCGTCCATCAGCTCGCGCAGCGTCACCGTTTCGCCCGTGCGCTTGGAGAGCTTCACGAGCTGCCCGTCGCGGTAAAGGCTCACCATCTGAAGGAGCAGCACGGTCAGCTGCGCGGGATCATGCCCGAGCGCCGCCATCGCCGCCTTCACACGCGCGACATAGCCGTGATGATCCGCTCCCCAGATATTGACGAGGCGGCCGTACCCGCGCGCGTATTTATCCTCGTGATAGGCGATATCCGCCGCGAGATACGTCGGCACGCCGCTCACGCGGAAAATCACGCGATCCTTATCATCCCCGTAGTCCGTCGAGCGCAGCCAGACCGCGCCGTCCTTGCGATACGCCGTACCGCGCTCCAGCAACACATCGACGACGCGCTGCACGGCATCCGGGTGAAGCGTGCGCTCGCTGAACCAGCGGTCAAACGTCACGCCGAAGTCCGCGAGATCCTCCGCAAGCGCCTTGAGCTTCTCCCGATAGGCGACATCCTGGAATATTTGCAGCCGCTCTTCCTCGGGCAGCGCGAGGTACCGATCCCCGTCGCGGTCGATGATGCGCTGTGCAGTCTCCGTAATGTCGGCGCCGTGGTAGCCGCCTTCCGGAAATGTCACCTCCCGGCCGAGGAGCTCGAGATAACGTGCATTCACCGAGCGGGCGAGCATCTGCATCTGATTGCCCGCATCGTTGACATAGTATTCGCTATCGACCGTATACCCCGCCGTGCGCAGCAGCTTCACGAGCGCCGAACCGACGGCTGCGCCGCGGCCGTGCCCCACATGAAGCGGCCCCGTCGGATTCGCGCTGACGTACTCCACCTGTACCCGGGGCGCATCCCTGCGCGGCAGTGTGCCGTACGCCTCGCCCGCGGCAAGAATGCTGCGCAGCGTATCGGCAAGCACCGTCTTTTTGAGATAAAAGTTGAGGAACCCGGGGCCCGCGACCTCGGCATGATCGAGCCAATCCCCCGCCAGATGTTTTCGGATGGCCGCCGCAATCGCCTGCGGCGCCCGACGAAACACACGCGCCGACTGCATGGCAAAATTCGTTGCAAAATCGCCCAGCTCCTTTTCGGGCGGCTCCTCCAAAAGAACCGGCGGAAGCTGCCCGGCCGCGGGCAAATCCCCCGCCGCAGCGGCGCGCTTCACGGCCGCTCCAATCGCCTGCTCGATCTGCTGTTTGATGTCCACAATAAACTCCTTTACCTCGGCTCGATCCGTATTTCCAGCGTGTTGTCGCTCTGGCGCACACCGTCCACATAGAGCGTATAGAAAATGTATGCCTCCTCCGCGCCGTCCGGCAGCGTACGCATGCGGAGCCGCCGCGTCAGCGTTGTGATGGCGAGCGTTCCATACGGCGTATGATAATTGCTGCGGCGCTCTGCGCCGTGTGCAAAGTGCTGCGCAAAACGCACAACGCCGCGCCGCTGCAGCATGATCCGATCCGTGCCGAGACGCAGCACCGTCGGCACCGTCGCCCCCTCGATCAGCTCCGTATCGTCATAGCTCACATAGCGGCTCTCTCCACGCAAAAAACGCCGTCCCTTGACGGACAGCGCAATGCGGCTTTCCTCGCCCGCAGCATCCACCTGCCGCCCTACGAGCGAGACATGTACCTGCTCCGCACCCTTCATCGAATACACCCTCCGATAAAAAGTGTTCTGTGTGCTCTAATTCTGGTCAACGGCAATATCCAGCTCCACCAGCTTACCGCTTAGATCCATCTCCACGACAAGATACTGCCCGTCGCTGATCTTGACCTCAAAATCACTGCCCACCGTCAGCGACGGCGTCGAGATATCCACATCGAGCCCAAGTCCCGTGATGTTCGTGGCCGTATTGGCCGTCAGCATGTTGCTCAGCTCTGAGATCGCGCTCTGGGCCATCTCGTCAAACGCTTCGACCGGCATCCCCATCATCATCGTGGATGCAATGAACTTTGCCGTATCCTCACTCATATTATAAACGACATTGCCGCGAATCTGCTTCGTAAAGCCGACCAAAACCGAGACGCCGAGACTCTTTGCACGCGCGGACGCGGCATAGAGCTTCGTCCGCGTCGGCTCCGGGAACCCCAGCATCGGCATCACCGTCGTAAAGGCATCCACAAAAGGATTGATCAGTTTTGCATCCATCGACTACTCTCCCTCTGCAAAGCCCACATTCATCTGAACCGTTCCGATCGGCAGCTGCATGCTGATACAGAATGTCGTCATACGGGGGCTGACTATATGCACCTGCGTGCCGCGGATCGTTCCCGGCGGCGTGAGGCGCAGTTCCTTTCCCTCAAGCACATTGTTGATCTTGGAGATGCCGCGTCCCGCGATGATATTCGCAGCCTCCTCGACCGCATCGTCCGCTTCGCTGTCCGCGATCTCCTCCACCGTCGACCGGCCGAGCATATGCATCGCAAACAGCTTGATCACGGGCTCTTCCAAATAGAAGATCACACGCCCCGTCGTAAATCCCGTAATGCCGATGATGACGGCGGCACCGCTGACATCGAGATACCGCGGTTCATACGCTTCGATCGTCGCCTCGCTCTCGATGCCGAGAAGCCCCGCAGTTCCCTGCTGCAGCGCCCGCGCAAACGGCTTCGCATACATCTCGCGGAATGTCGTCTGCCGGCTTTCCTCTTCCTGACAAAGCAGATGGAGTGCGTCCGCGAGATCCGCTTTCGAGATCGGCTTTTGCAAAAATGCCCGAATCCCGATGGCTTTCCCCTTTGTGATGAGGCTGATATCCTTCATCGCACTGGCCATCACAATCTTCGCATCCGCATCGATCGCCAAGATCCGCCGGCTGCATTCGAGTCCGTTCGCATCCGGCAGATTCATATCCATCGTCACAGCATCGGGACGCAGTTCCGCATAACACTTCACCGCCTCGGCGGCATCGGCCGCCGTCCCGCACACCTCAAAATCCGTATCCGCCAGATTTTGGGCAATCATCATGCGGCTGATCTTCGAGTCGTCGACGACCAGCACCCGCAGCTTCCCCATCATACGTCACCCTCTTTGACGAATTTCTTTCATGTCCATCTTATTATACACGAAATACAAGATTCCGTCACATATTTTTTGGCAAAACTTCGACCCAGTAACCGTCCGGATCCTCGACGAAGTAAATCCCCATCTCCGCGTTCTCATAGCAGATCACGCCCATCTCCGCATGTTTCGCCCGCGCCGCCGCGTAGTCGTCCGTATAGAGCGCGAGATGAAACTCCTTCTCCCCGAGATCGTAGGGCTCTTTCCGCTCGTGCAGGTAGGTCAGCTCCAACTCAAACGCCGTCCGCCCGTCCGCCAGATAGACCAGCGTAAAGCCGGGCGCCTCCATGCGGCGTTTCTCATAAAACCCAAACGCGCGCTCATAGAACGTCATGCTCCGCGCGAGATCAAGCACATTGAAGTTGACATGTGTAAACGTAAACGACATAACGCGCCTCCCGTGAAAATATCAAAAAGCGGCCGAAAAAACCGTATCCTCCGTTACATTTACGGCAAACGGCAGCGTATCTTACTGCCGGCCCACGCGGTCAAAGAGCGCCGTGACCTCCTGCGGCGGCGCCGCATCAAGCCTGCTTACGATATAGATCACAAGCAGCGAAAGGAAAAAGCCCGGCACGATCTCATAGAGTCCGAAGAGCGCCAGCTGCTTCCACACGAGCACCGTGATTCCTCCCGCCGCGATGCCTGCAAGCACACCGCGCTCCGTCGTGCGTCGCCAGAAGAGACACATGAGCAGCGCCGGACCGAACGCCGCGCCGAACCCCGCCCACGCATAGGCGACCATATCCAAAATGAAATTGTTCGGATTCAGCCCAAGATAGGCCGCCGCCGCCGCAATCACGAGCACCGACAGGCGGCTCACCCAAACCAGCTCCGCCTGCCGCGCCTCTCGCCGGAAGCTGCGGCGATAGATGTCCTGCGCAAAGGCCGAGGCCGCGACCAACAGCTGCGCGGACGCCGTGCTCATGATCGCCGCGAGCACGGCCGCGAGGATGAGCCCCGCGGCGATCGGCGGGAAAAGCTCGCCTGCCATTACGAGGAATACCGTCTCCGTCGCCGTTCCCGCGAGCGGCTCCTTCAGATAGACTGCGCCCACCATGCCGACGAGCAGCGCCGCCGAGAGCGAGATGATCACCCATGCCATCGCGATCCGCGTCGCCTGCGGCAGCTCCTCCGGGCGGCGGATCGCCATGAAGCGCACAAGGATATGCGGCTGCCCGAAATACCCGACGCCCCACGCCATGAGTGAAACGAATTCGACGAAGCCGAGCGTCGTTCCGTCCGGCTTCGTCAGCGGCGCAAAAAAAGAAGCGTGCGCCGTATACAGCATCTCTGCCGTCGCCGCAAAGCCGCCGCACATGAGAGCCGCGCCGATCGGCACGACGAGAATGGCGAAGAACATCATCACGCCTTGGATAAAGTCCGTCCGCGATACCGCGAGAAAGCCGCCGACGAGCGTATAGAACACCACAACGCCCGCCCCGAGCAGAAGCGACGGCAGATACGGCAGCTGGAAAATCGTTTCAAAAAGGCGCCCCGCCGCCACAAACCCGGAGGACGTATAGAGGATGAAGAAGACGAGAATGAACACCGCCGGAACAACGCGCAGCGCCCCCGAGGATGTGAGGAATCGGTTTTCAAAAAAATCCGGCAGCGTCAACGCGTTGTTCGCCAGCTCCGTATAGACGCGCAGCCGCGCCGCAACGAAGCGCCAGTTGGCCCATGTGCCGAGGATGATGCCGAGCGCGATCCATCCCGCGTTCAGCCCCGCCGTATAGGCGAACCCGGGCACACCCATCAGCATCCAGCCGGACATGTCCGAGGCCTCCGCGCTCATGGACGTGACCCACGCGCCGAGCTTGCGGTTCCCCAAAAAGTAATCGCTCATATTGCGCGTACGCCGATAATAGTAAACGCCAATGCCCATCATCAAGAGCATATAGACGAAGAACACGATACTTATCTCAATCCGATCAGCCAAGAACACTGCTCCTCACAATCAATTCAGCAATACGACGTTCATTATACGAGATTTTTCGCCGAAAAGCAAAAAAGATTTCGGAGGCGTCCCTCTAAAGCACGAAGAGCCCCGCATATGCGGGGCCCGTTCCTCTGTGCGTATGCAGTGTCACTCCTGTTGTTCAAACAGCGACTTGTCTACGCCGCAGAGCGGGCAGACAAAATCCTCCGGCAGATCTGCAAACGCCACACCGGCGGCAAGATCATAATCGGGATCTCCGACAGCCTCATCATAGATCCAGCCGCATACCGTACAAACCCACGTCTTCATGGGAAGCCCTCCTTTTATCAATATAATACACAGATGATCTTCATGTTATTTAGGATGTATGGCTCATTCGAGGTTATTATCCAATAACAATTATTATATTACAACATTTTTCCAGTTTTGGCTAGGGGGTAATGAAAAATTTTTTATAAATTATTTTCGCTGCGGTATTCCGACGGTTTTGCGCCCATATACTTTTGAAAGATCCTGCTGAAATACCGCGTATCCTGATACCCGCAGGCGGCGGCGACGGCATAGATTTTTTCGTCGCTTTCCCGCAGCATCCTGCCCGCGCGATGCAGGCGGCAGTCCGTGAGATAGGCGCTGAAGGATGTGCCGCACCGCGCGAAGAGCTTGTGCAGATAACTGACGCTGAGCCCGAGCGCATCGGCGACGTTGCGGACAGTGATCGGCTGCGCCATATGTTCTTCCATATAGCGGACGGCATGGAGCAGATAGCCGCGCACCGGCTCCTCCTGCGGCAGCCGAATGGGCAGATAGCCGTGCGTCCGCGCCCCGGCATCGTCACGGCGCATCCGGCGCCGGTCAATGCGCTCCGCCGCCGTCTTCATCGCCGCAGCCAGTTCCTCATCGTCCAGCGGCTTGAGCAGATAGGCGCACACACCGAGCGCGATCGCCCGCTGTGCCAGCGCGAACTCGCTGTAACCGGAGAGAATGATGTACTCCGCATCGATCTCCTCACGGAGCTGCGCGATCACATTGAGTCCGGAAAGCCCCGGCAGCTTGACGTCCACGATGAGCACATCGGGATGCAGCGCGCGGGAAAGGAGAATCCCCTCCATGCCGCTGCCCGTATCGCCGACCACTTCGGCGCCAAAGTCCGCCCACGGCGTGAGGCGCACAAGCCCCTGCCGCTGCAGCGGCTCGTCGTCGATAATCAGCACCTTAATCATCGTACGGCGCCTCCTCTCATCCCTTACACGTCATAATCACCGCAGCATTCTTCCCCTCTGCGCTGTGCGAGCGTATGCTGCCAACACGCCCGCTCAGCGCGGCACGCATATGCCGCCCCCCATGTCTTAAACACAGAATAAAGATAAATATAAATGCTGTCAAGTGCTGAGGACAAATCACATTGGAAAAACCGCCACACAGCGTGACGGTCTTGGAAGGGGAAAATATGGGAATGGGGGATGGGGGGAAATGGGGGGATTTATTTGATAATCGCCGCGTGCCGCTTGCTCGGAAGATTGTTCTGCAAGAAAACGGCAGGCTGCGTATCAAAACGATATGAATGGAATTCCCGCAAAAATGCGGAGATGCGGCAGTGGCTTGCTAGAAAGTGCCGTCTATTCAAATCTTTTTGATGATTCTATAATAATCTGAACTGCCAAACAATGGTATAGTTCGTCATTTTAGGGGGACTATCCTATCATTCTGTCATTTTCCATGCAGATTGCGCTGTGCTTCAAAGAAATAGAATACGGCTTCGGCGGCCGGACGATTCATGCCCGGCACTGCGGCCAGTTCCGCAAGGCTCGCAGCCTTCATCTTCTCGATCGTGCCGAAATGTGCGCGCAGACTTTGCCGCCGCTTCGGCCCGACGCCGACGATATGATCTAGCACGGAGACGAGATTGCGCTTACCGCGCAGCTTCCGATGATAGGTAATCGCAAAGCGGTGCGCCTCGTCGCGGATGCGTTGGATGAGATAGAGCGAGGCGCTGGCACGCGGCAGCTCGACCGGCTCGGACGATCCCTCGGTGAAGATCAACTCGAACTGTTTCGCGAGCCCGACGACGGGGACCTCCCGATGTCCCGCCGCCCCGCGGATGATCTCGAGCGCGGAGGAGAGCTGTCCCTTGCCGCCGTCGATGACGATGAGATCGGGCAGTTCCTCCGCGGGCAGTCCCACATAACGGCGCGTCGTCACCTCGCGCATGGAGAGGAAATCGTCGGGTTTGCCCTCCGTGCTCCGAATCTTGAACCGGCGATAGTCCGACTTCTTCGGCATGCCCCCCTCAAAGACGACCATCGACGCGACGGTCTCCTGGCCTTGATTATGCGAGATGTCGAAACATTCCATCCGATACGGCGGTGTTTTCAGTCCGAGATACCGTCCGAGTTCTTTAACCGCGCCCATGGTCTCTTCGTCTGCAAGACTGCGGCGCGTCTCCTCGTCGGCGAGGAATTTCTCCGCGTTGCCCGTCGCCATGACGACGATGTCGCGCTTTGTGCCGCGCTGCGGCGTGAGGAGCGTGACCTTGCCACCCCCCTTTTTCTCCGCAAGCCAGCGTTCGATAACGGCTCGTTCCACATCGCTGACAGCGCGCGGCAGGAGCACCTCGCGCGGCACGAAGGTCGCCGCATTATAATACTGTTCGAGAAAGGCGCGCAGAACGTCCTCGTCGCGCTCCTCCTCGCTTCCGCGCAGGAGGAAGTGTTCGCGCCCGATCATCTTGCCGCCGCGGATGAAGAAAATCTGCACGCAGACGCCCGCCGCGGAGCGCGCCATGCCGACGGCATCCTGATCCCCCGCGCCCGTGACGATATTCTGCCGCTCGGCCGCCTTGCGCACGGCGGCAAGCTGATCGCGCAGGCGCGCGGCCGTCTCAAAGTGATAGGCCTCCGCGGCCAGCTGCATGCGCTGTGCGAGTTCGCGCTCCACATCGTCCGTCCGCCCCTCGAGAAAGAGCAGGACGGCGCGGATCATCGCCGCGTAGTCCTCTTTCGTCACCTTGTCCACGCAGGGCGCAAGGCAGCGTTTGATGTGGTACTCGAGACAGGGGCGCTCCGGCATCTTGCGGCAGGTGCGCAGCGGAAAAAGGCGCTTCAGGAGTTTCAAGCTGTCCCGGAGCGCCGTCACATTCGTATAGGGGCCGAAGTAGCGCGCGCCGTCACGCACGACGCGCCGCGTAATGAAGACGCGCGGGAACTCCTCCTGCATCGTCACCTTGACATAAGGATAGCTCTTGTCGTCCTTCAGCCGAATATTGTACCGCGGGCGATGCTTCTTGATCAGATTGGCCTCGAGAATCAGCGACTCGACTTCATTCGCGGTCATGATCGTCTCGAAATCAGCAATGTGAGATACCATCGCGCGCACTTTCGGCGCCTGATTTCGACTGCTCTGAAAATATTGCCGCACGCGGTTTTTCAGGACGATCGCCTTGCCGACGTAGATGATCCTGCCGCGCTCGTCCTTCATGAGATAGACCCCCGGCGTATCCGGGAGCAGTTTTAATTTTTCCGCGACCGTATCCGTCATCGCGTCACCGCCTCAATGCCCCGCTTTCATGCGGTTGATGGCACTGAAGAGCGCGAGCACCGACGACGTGATGATGTCGGTATCCAGCCCAACGCCCCAGTGCGTCTTGCCGTCGGCCCCCGTGATGCTGATATAGGAGATCGCGCGCGATGATTGGCCGATCTCAAGCGCGTGCTCGCTGTATGTGAGTTCGGTATAATGAAGGCCGAGATTCTCCTGCAACGCGTTCGAGATCGCATCGAGACGGCCGTTTCCGCGCGCCTCGTAGGTACGTTCCTCGCCGTCCACGCGTAGATGCACGTCGCCGAGCCGCGTACCGTCCGGCTGTTTTTTCAGCAGGAAGTCCACCAGCTCGTAAGGGAAACCGATATTGATATAGGTATCCGTAAAGACCTTGTAGATCTCGTCCGGCAGGAGCTCCTTGTGTCCGTTGTCGGAGACGGACTTCACGCGATAGCTGAAATCCTCGCGCATCTGTTTCGGCATGACGATGCCGTACTGCTGCTCCATGATGTAGCCGACACCGCCCTTGCCGGACTGGCTGTTGATGCGGATCACATCGCCGTCGTAGGTGCGCCCGACATCCTTCGGATCGATATAGAGATACGGCAGCGACCACGTCGCGGGCTTCTGCTCCGCCCAATACTTCATGCCCTTGGCGATTGCATCCTGATGTGAGCCGGAGAACGCCGCAAAGACGAGTGATCCCGCATATGGCTGACGCGGACTCACCTGCATGCGCGTGACCTTCTCATAGACCTCGACGAGATGCGGCAAATCGGAGAAATCGAGCTGCGGATCGACCCCCAATGCAAACATATTCATCGCGACCGTGATGATGTCCACATTGCCCGTGCGCTCGCCGTTGCCAAAGAGCGTTCCCTCGACGCGGTCCGCGCCGGCGAGGAGCCCCATCTCCGTATCCGCAACGCCGCAGCCGCGATCGTTATGCGGATGAAGCGAAAGCACGACCGCGTCGCGGTACTTCAGCCGCTCGTTGAGATAGGCGATCTGCATGCCGTAGACGTGCGGCATCGACATCTGCACCGTCACGGGCAGGTTGATGATCGCCTTGCGGTCGGGGGTCGGCTGCCAGACATCGAGGACCGCGTTGCAGACCTCGAGCGCGTACTCCGGCTCCGTCCCCGTAAAGCTCTCCGGCGAATACTCGAACCGGTAGTGCGCCCCTTCCTCCTCGGTCAGCTGCTTCAAAAGCCTGGCGCCCTCGACCGCGATCTCAAGGATCTCTTCCTTGGATTTTTGAAAGACCTGCTCGCGCTGCGCGACCGAGGTCGAGTTGTAGACATGCACGATTGCGTTCTTGACGCCGTGCAGCGCCTCGAACGTCCGGCGGATGATATGTTCCCGCGCCTGCGTCAGCACCTGTACCGTCACATCGTCGGGGATGAGACGATCCTCCACGAGACGGCGCAGGAATTCGTACTCCGTCTCCGACGCTGCAGGGAATCCGACCTCGAT
>CAUQAR010000015.1:0-18910 GCA_963515775.1 uncultured Selenomonas sp.
ACCACATTCTGACCCGTCTGCGGATTCGTCGACGCCTGCGCGTCCTTGAGGTCCGTTCCGGTCAGCACCGTATGTCCCTCCTCATCGCGGAATTCGAGCATGGCCGTCTTGCCGATGGTCTGAATGGCCGCATCGGGGTCCTTGATGCCCGGCAGCTCGATGATGACGCGCCGCTCTCCCTCGCGCTGGATGATCGGCTCGGTGAGGCCGAGCGAATTGACGCGTTTTTCCATGATCGCCACAACGCGGTTCATCGCGTCGTCATTGACCTGCGCCTGTTCCGTATCCACGGCTTCCAGCACGACATGCGTGCCGCCCTGTAAGTCAAGTCCCTGCCGGATGGAACTCGCGAGCGGCTGAACGAACGCGAAAAACGCGCCGATGATGGCCGCAACCGCGATCACTAGTTTGAGCAGACTATGTTGTCTCAACAGTCCTCACACCTCTTCCTCGAAGGTCTTATCACACCGCATCCCATGGCAGCGGATCATCCGCTGCTCCGTCAGAATGCAGTCCACATACGCATCATGCGGCGCCATCGGAATTTCCGACACAATTTGAAAGTCATAAGCCAGCGCAAGCCGCAGCGCACGCGCGGCCTGCGGCAGAAACCGGTCGTAATATCCGCCACCGAGCCCCAGCCGTTCGCCGCCCGCCGCAAACGCGGCGCCGGGAACGACGATCACGTCGATCTCCGCGGGCGAAACGCGCGTACTGCGCGCGGGGTCGGGTGCTGCAATGCCGAACGCCCCCGCCGTGAGGGCGTCTACGGCGGGGATCGCCCATGCTTCCATCAGCCCCTTGCCGACGATGCGGGGAAGGGCGACGCGCTTTCCGGCCTGCAAGAGCGCCTCCATTAGCGGGAAGAGGTCGACCTCCTCCGCCGTCGAAGCGTAGAGCATCACGAGATCGGCGTCCTGCACGGCGCGCAGCCGCATCACCCGCGTCCGCAGGACGATACCGAGACGGCTGCGCTCCCGCGCGGGAACCGCACGGCGCCGTGCCATCATCTCTCCGCGCAGCGCGCCCTTGCGCGCGCGCAGGACATCCGCATCCGTTTCCCGCAAGGATTACGCCTGCTCCGGCGCAGAGACGCCGCTGACGGCCGAGCGCTCGAAGAGGATCTCGACCCCATCGGCGACGCGAAGCGTCACCGTCTTCTCGTCCAGCGCAGTAATCGCGCCGTGCATACCGCCGAGCGTCACTACATCGTTGCCGACCTCTAGGCGCCCGAGCATCTCCTCCCGCTTTTTCTGTGCCTGCTTCTGCGGCCGATAAAGCAAAAAGTAAAAGAAGAGCACCAAAATGATAATCGGTCCCCAAGAGCCCAGCTGTGCCATCATCTGTTCGTCCATAAATACAACTCCTTCATTTTATCCATGTTTATGGTAATGTTCCGTCACGTCCCGGTAAAACGCGGAGAATGTCCCCGCGAGGATCGCCTCGCGCATGCGCCGCATGAACGACTGGAGAAAATATAGGTTGTGCAGCGTGAGGAGCCGCAGCCCGAAGATTTCCTGTGCGCGGACGAGGTGGCGGATATACGCCCGCGTATAGCCGTTGCGGCACGCGTAACATCCGCATCCCTCTTCGAGCACCTCGTGCGCGTGCGTATACACTGCGTTCTTCATGACGAGCCGCCCGGTCCACGTCATCGCCATCCCGTTGCGCGCGACGCGCGTCGGAAAGACGCAATCAAACATGTCGATGCCGTACCGCACGCCCGTGAGCAAATAGTCCGGCGTGCCGACGCCCATGAGATACCGCGGTTTATCGGCGGGTAAAAGCCCGGCCGTGTAGGACAGGATCTCCTCCATCAGCGCGTGCGGTTCGCCGACGCTGAGCCCCCCGATCGCATAGCCGGGCAGGTCGAGGGCCGTCGCTTCGGCCGCGTGGCGCGCGCGCAGATCGCGGTGCATGCCGCCCTGCACGATGCCGAACAGCCCCTGCGCCGGCGCGTCCGCCATCGCCTCTTTGCATCGGACGAGCCAGCGCTGCGTGCGCTCCGTCGAAGCCTGCGCATAGGCATGATCCGCAGGATAGGGAATGCACTCGTCGAACGCCATCACGATATCCGAGCCGAGGCACTTCTGCACCTCCATCGAGACCTCGGGCGAGAGGAACTTCTGAGACCCGTCGATGTGCGAACGGAACGCAACGCCCTCCTCGGAGATTTTGCGCAGATCGCCGAGACTGAACACCTGAAAGCCGCCGCTGTCCGTTAGAATGGCGCCGTCCCAGTGCATGAAGCGATGCAGTCCCCCCGCCTCTTTCACCAGCTCCATACCGGGACGCAGGAACAGGTGATAGGTATTGCTGAGGATGATCCCCGCGCCGAGCGCGCGCAGCTCGTCGGGAGATACCCCCTTCACCGACGCCTGCGTGCCCACGGGCATGAAGATCGGTGTCGGAAAGCTCCCGTGCGGCGTGTGAATCACACCCGCGCGCGCGCCCGTTGCCGGATCCTCCCGGATCAGCTCATAGGTAATCGCCGCCAATCGCGCACCGTCCTTCTCAAAACACTCCATATCATAACATAAAAGCAAAAGATTTTCAAAACGCGATGCTAACCGCGCTGCAAAAGCGTCTCACGCAGGACGCGCCGCATGAGTTCGGTGTCCGGGCGCACCCCCGTCCACAGGAAAAACGACGCCGCCCCCTGCGCCGCGAGCATCGTCTCACCGTTGACGGTGCGGAGCCCGTAGAGCGCCGCCTCCCGCAGGAACCGCGTCTCGGCAGGCGTATAGATGAGATCGTAGGCAAGCGCCGCGGGGTTCATCGCCGCCCAGTCCACGGGCGGCATCTCCTCCACGCGCGGCGCCATGCCGAGCGGCGTCGTCTGCACGAGAACGTCGGCCGTGCGCAGCCGCGCGGCAAAGGCATCGTCCGCAAAGTGAAACGCCCGCACATCGGCGTCCGCCGCAAAGTCCGCACACATCGCCGCGCCCTTCGTAGGATTGCGCACGCCGACACTGATCTGCGCCGCGCCCGCCCTGATCAGTCCCCAAAGGGCAGCGCGCGCCGCGCCGCCGGCGCCAAGCAGGACGGCATGCGCGCCGGCGAGCGACACGCTGTGCGCCGCGAAGCCCTCCAAAAACCCCGCGACATCCGTATTGTATCCCGCAAGGCTGCCGTCTGCGCCGACAACCACCGTATTCACGGCATGAATGCGTCGCGCATCCTCATCGAGCGTATCCATGAGCGGGATGATATCCGTCTTAAACGGGATCGTCACGTTGAATCCGCAGATGCCCGCATCGCGCAGTCCTCTGACCGCCGAGGCCAGCGCGTCCCTGCGGACGGGCAGGGCCGCATAGACATAGTCGAGGCCCGCCGCACGCAGCGCGGCATTCTGCATCACGGGCGAGAGGCTGTGCGCGACGGGCGCGCCCATGACGCCCAAAAGTTTTGTCCTGCCTGTAATCATAGCGCTCCCTCCGACCTTAGATCCGCCTGCCGCGCACCTCTTCGAGCAGCCCCATCTTCAGCTCGTAGTAGTTCGGCGTCATATCGAGATAGTGGCGGTGCGGATTCTCAAAGCGCTGCTCCTCGGGCCAGATCTCCTGCGCGAGCTGCATGCGGACATAGTCGCGAATCTCGGAGAGCGTCGGCAGCTCCTGCACGCGCCGCCCCGCCTGCATGTAAAGCCTGCGGATATTGACCGCGGTAAAGCCCGCAAAGAAGCGGTTCTTCCACGGTTTCTGCGGATCGACATAGCGGAACGGCTGCGAGAGATCGACATCCTCCCCGTGCAGGGCAATCATATCCGCCACGGCCTTGCCGTGTTCGTCATAGATGCGGTAGAGATCCTTCAGCCCGGGATTCGTGAGCTTCTCCACATTCTCGGACATCTTGATGCGCGGCAGGAATTTCCCCTCCCGCTCGACGGCCACCAGCTTGTAGACCGCGCCGAAGACGGGATCGGATTTCGCCGTGATCAGCCGCTCGCCCACACCGAAGCTGTCGACGCTCGCATCCTGGAGCAGCAGCGACGAGATCGTAAATTCATCGAGGCTGTTGGACAGGATGATCCTACAGTCCGCAAGCCCCGCCTCGTCCAGCACCCTGCGGACGCGCTTTGAGAGATAGGCGAGATCGCCCGAATCGATGCGGACCCCCGCCAGCCGCCGCCCCTGCGGTTCAAGCACCTCATGCGCCGTCCGGATGGCGTTCGGAAGCCCCGAGTGCATCACATCGTATGTGTCGATGAGAAGCACCGTCGCCTGCGGATAGGTTTCCGCATAGCTTTTGAACGCATCAAACTCATTTTCAAAGAACATCACCCAGCTGTGCGCCATCGTGCCCGAGATGGGAATGCCGAACTGCTGCCCCGCAGACACCGTCGCCGTCATATCCACGCCGCCGATGTACGCCGCGCGCGCCCCGTAGGTGGCGGCGTCCATATTGTGCGCGCGCCGCGCGCCGAAATCCGACACCGTGCGCCCCTCGGCCGCACGCACGATGCGCGACGCCTTCGTCGCGATCAGCGACTGATGGTTGATCTGGGTCAGAATCGCCGTCTCGAGCAGCTGCGCATCGATGATCGGCGCCACAACCGTCATGATCGGCTCATCCGGATAGATGATCGTCCCCTCGGGGACCGCGTAGATATCGCCGCGAAAGCGGAACGTGTGCAGAAAGCGCAGAAACTCCTCGGAAAATAAATGCTGTGCACGGAAGTAGTCAATATCCTCATCGGAAAAGGACAGATTCTCGACGAACTCAATCACATGCTCAAGGCCTGCGAACACTGCATAGCCGCCCTTGTCGGGAACCGAACGGAAAAACAGATCAAAGCCGACGCGCACATCGCCGTGACTGCGGCGAAAATACCCGTAGGACATCGTCATCTCGTAAAAATCCATCATCATGGACAAATTTCGCTTGTCGAACTGAGTCACAAGAGAAGCCTCCTTTGGGATTGATAGGGAACGGCAGAAACGTACCCGCCTATTATATCATTTCCCCCGTATCCGCGCAAAAGAACTTTTTGCGGAACCGCAATGCTTAAAAATAAAAATCCCTCACATGCGCGTCTGCGCACAGGGGATTTTTCGTGTGGCAAAGCTAGGCGTTAAAATCGCGCCTGGCCTCGATTGCCTCCGCTGCGGCCATCACGGCAAGCGCCGCATGTTCAAAGGTCAGCCCGCCCTGCAAATAGATGCAGTACGGTTCCCGCATGGGGCCGTCTGCACTCAGCTCGATGGACGCCCCCTGCACGAAGGTCCCCGCCGCCATGATGATTTGATCCGCATAGCCCGGCATATCCCACGGTTCGGGCGCGGCGAACGCGTCCACGGGCGACGTTTCCTGGATCGCACGCGCAAACGCCTTCATGCGTGCGGCATCGCCGAGGATGATCGCCTGGATGATGTCGCTGCGCGTTTCCGCAAACTGCGGGAAGGTCCGATAACCGAGGCCCTCGAAAATCCCCGCGGCAAAGACGGCCCCCTTGAGCGCCTGCGCCACGACGTGCGGCGCGAGAAAGAGTCCCTGAAAGAGCAGACGGTTTGATGTGAGGCTTGCCCCAAGCTCATCCCCCATCCCCGGCGCAGTGAGACGATAGGAGGCCGCTTCGACCAGATCGCCGCGCCCCGCGATATAGCCGCCCGTCGGCGCGAGCCCGCCACCCGGATTCTTGATGAGCGAGCCCGCCATAATATCGACCGTCTCTACATCGGTCGGTTCGCGCGTGTCGACAAACTCCCCATAGCAGTTGTCGACAAAACAGATACACCCGGGATGCGCCGCCTTGACGCGCGCGCTGATCTCGCGGATGTCCTCGATGCTGAGCGGCCGTCGCTCACTATAGCCCCGCGACCGTTGGATCAACGCCACCTTTGTTCTAGGGGTAACGACACGCGCGATGCCGTCCAGGTCGACGGCCCCGTCCCGCAGCGGCAATTCGTCGTAACGGATGCCGAACTCCTTCAGCGAGCCGGTGCTCTCGTGCTCGTAGCCGATGACCGTCTGCATCGTGTCGTAGGGTTTTCCCGTAAGGGAGACCAGCCCGTCGCCGGGGCGCAGAATGCCGAACAGCACCGTCGCGAGCGCGTGCGTCCCCGAGACGAACTGTGTCCGCACGAGCGCGCGTTCCGCCCCGAATACGCGCGCATAGAGCTCGTCGAGCTTCTCCCGTCCGAGATCGCTGTACGCATAGCCGAAACTCACGCCGAAATGCGCGTCGGACACCCGACACGCGCGCATGGCGTCGAGCACTTTTTCCGTATTGCGGGCGGCGACCGCGTCGATGCGGCGAAACTGCTCTGTCGCCCGCGTGAGCACATCGTCACGCAGCGCCTGCAAGCGCGTTCTCTGCACGGCGTTCTCCCCTTCACACAAACACACTACACCGGCCGCCCCGCAGCCGCCTCCGCCGCCGCAATCCGCAGATAGCGGACGAGATGCAGCTCCAGCCGCTGCTCAAGCGCCGCGAGATCGGCGGCGTCAAAATCATAGCTGACATAGGGCATCCCCCACACATGATACTCGCCGAAGAACTCATTGCGGTAGCAGTTGTAATAGATGCCGACGTCGCTCTCGCGCGCAAAATCCGCGTAATCGATGACGAGATACGATCCGTTCGTGAGCGCCGCGGGCGCGGACGGCCGCACGAAGAGCGTAAAGCCCTCGCACTGCGCGGGCAGCGCCGCGCCGTACGGCCACGCGAGCATGGCGTCGCGCACGGGCAGCAGCTCATGCCGATCGAGCGTATCGGCGCACAGCTCTTCCATCACGCGCGGCAGATACCGTTCGAGTTCCCGGCCAAAGCGCGCAAGCTCGCCGCAAATGAACGAAGGCAGCACATAGCTGACGACGCCGATCTCCACGCGCAGCTTATACGAATGCGTTGCGGCGTCAAAAAAACCGACCACCGCGCGATGCAGCGGCGCGTGATCATAGCGAAAGAAATCGTACTGCGCATCCTTATGCAGCCGCACGCGCGTATATTGAAACCCCGCGATCTCCGGCGGCAGCGCGGCGATCTGCTTACAGTCCGCAAGGGCGGCATCGACCTTTTCTATGCAGGAGTCTCCCATCTGCCCTTATTTTCCCGTACGTCCGCGCTTGGTCATGGGGATCCCCGTGGCGCAGAGCGGACACGCCTCGGGCGCATAGCTCTCCACATCCATAACGAGCAGCGCGGATGCCGGAACATCGCCGAACCGCGCGCGGCCGCCGCTGCGGTCCACCAGCATAGAGACCGCGACGGGAACGGCCCCCGCCGCCTTCACAACGTCGATGACCTCCTGAATGGAGCCGCCCGTCGTCACGATGTCCTCGACGATCAGCACGCGCTCGCCCGGCCGCAGTGAAAATCCGCGCCGCAGCGTCATCTTCCCGTCCACACGCTCCGTAAAGATCGCGCGCGTGCCGAGCGCCTTGCCCGTCTCATGCGCAAGCAGGATGCCGCCCGTCACCGGGCCGACCACCGTCTCGATCGCCGCGTCCCGGAACTTCTCCGCCATCGCCTCGCAGAGGCGCTGCGTATACTGCGGATGCTGCAATACGTTGAATTTCTCCACATAATGCGGACTATGCAGACCGGACGTCAGCAAAAAATGCCCGTCCATAATCGCGCCCGTCTCCACCAGCAGACCGCGCACTTCATCTTGTGTCATCGCGTCTCCTCCATCTCACGCAAAATACGCGCGGCCGCGCCGCGCGGATCCTCCGCGCCGCAGATCGCACGCCCCACGACGATATGCGACGCGCCGGCACGAATTGCCGCCGCGGGTGTCGTCACACGCCGCTGATCATCGTGTGACACGCCCGCGGGACGTATCCCGGGCGTCACGATGAGAAAATCGTCGCCGCAGCTCTCTCGGATCAGCGCCGTCTCCCGCGGCGACGCCACGACGCCGTCGAGGCCCGCCTCCTGCGCAAGACGCGCGCGGCGGAGCACCGCCGCTTCGATCGTCTCCGTATGACCGAGCCCCGCCCAGTCGGCGGCATCCATGCTCGTGAGGACCGTGACGCCGATGAGCTTCGGACACGGGAGATCCTGCGCCCGGGCCGCCGCACGCAACGCCTCGGCCGCCGTACGCATCATCCGCAGGCCGCCGGCCGTATGCACGTTCAGCAGATCGGGCCGCAGGCGCATCAGTGAACACAGTCCCTGCGCCGCCGTATGCGGAATATCGTGGAGCTTGAGGTCGAGAAAGACCTTTTTTCCGTAGGCTTTCAGCCATGCGGCGATCTCGCCGCCCTGCGCGTAGAAGAGCTCCATCCCAACTTTATAGTAGCCGACGCTCTCGCCGAGACGACGAACCAGCGCCTCCGCCTCCGTCCGCGTCGAAACATCCAATGCGGCAATCAGCCGATCATCCGCCATCACTTCACTCCTCCGTTATGCGCAGCGCCGTGCTGCCGCAGCCGCATGCGCCGCGGTGCAAGCGCACCCGCAGCCCCGTCCGGCAGCGCAGCAACGGCATAGCCTCCGCCGCGATCGTCGAGAGCACGAGTTCCCCGACGGCGCCGTCCTCCGCATTGCTGCATCCCGCCGCGTCAAGCGCTTCGGCAAAAAAGAGACGCTCCTCCAGATGAATGCCTGCCGCGACATCGCAGGAATACCCGACGAGCGCGCCGAGAGACGCGCGTGTAAAGAGATGCGTCGACAGCGCCCCCAGCGTTTCCGCCAGCCGAAGTGTTTCCTCCATCGGTGCAAGACGCGCCCCCACCGAGATCAGTCGATGCACGCCGGGGTCGCTGCCGCGCAAAATCGCCGACAGCAAGGGGACGCCCGCCTCCCACGCGATCACCGTATCCGGCACCGCCGCGTGCAGGAGATGCGCCGCCGCCTCAGCGCCCGTGCGCATATCAAGCGGCAGCGTCAAGGCGCCGAGGCCCTCGAGTGCATACTGTAAATCAAGCGTCCTACTGTCGGTAAAATCGCCCGCGAGCAAGACCGTACACGCACGGTTCACACCGCATGCCGTGAGCATGGAGGCCGCCGCCTGCACCTGCCGGGCGACATCCCCCTGCGTATAACAGCGGACGGCCCCCGCATCCCCCGCCGCATCGCGCAGAACACACATGCGCAAGAGGCTCGAGAGTGGCAGCGTGAGCATGAAAAAAGGGGCATTCGCCCCATCTTTCGCCGCATCTTCCCACAGCGGCAGGCGTGCCATGTCTGCAAACGATGTCACCGACGCGTGGCTCACGCCCGCGCGCGCAAATGCCGCACGGTAAAAATCCGTCTTTTCCTCCGCCCATTTGAGCGTGCGGCGCAGGAGCGCCAGCCGCTGCTCTTGCGTCAGTGCCGCAGCGTCCGTCATGACGTGAGCGGCCGTTGATAGAAGAACGGCTGGAAGCTCGTATAGCCCATCTTACGGAAATTCAATATGGACTCCGTCGCGCCGACGAAGAGAATACCGCCGGGCTTGAGCGCCTCAAAGAAATGGCGATAGAGCTGATCCTTCGCCTCATCGGTAAAGTAGATGACGACGTTCCGGCAGAGAATGAGGTCGAAGCCGGTCTCGAACTTATCCTGCAAGAGGTTGTGTCTCTTGAACTCGATCAGGTTCTTGATCTCCTGCTTCACGGCAAAGCGGTCGCCGTCCTCATCAAAATACTTGCGGCGGCGTGCCGGCTCCATGCTCTTGATCTCGTCGGCCGTGTAGACGCCGCGCTTCGCCTTTGCAAGAATCTCGATATCGAGATCGGACGCGAGGATGCGATGCTTCGTTCCCGGCGTCATCTCCTTCATGATGATCGCGAGCGAATACGGCTCCGCCCCGATCGAGCAGCCGGCGCTCCAGATATTGAGCTTCGGCGAACGCGTGAGGAGATCCGGAATCACATCCGTCTCGAGCTTGCTGAACTTCTCCGGCGTACGGAAGAACTCCGATACGTTGATCGTCAGATACTCGATGAACGCCGCAAAGTCGTCCTTATTCCCGCACACATGGTCAAAGTACTCGACGCAGGATTGATACCCCGCACGCGTGATCAGATTGTTGATGCGCCGCTTCATCTGCGGCTCTTTGTAAAGGTCGAGATCAATCTCCGTCTTCGCCTTCAACTTCTGCTTAAAAAGCGCCCAATCCCGATCTTCCGTCATAAATTGCCCTCCCCCAAGTGGGTCCCCTATTTCTTCAAATGCTACTGAATGGTAAAGACACGGCAGGAATTCTTGGCCTCCTGCTTCGGCAGGATCACGTGGAGGATCCCCGCCTCATACGAAACGGATACGCCCGCCTCGTCCACATCGTCGACGAGGAACGCGCGTTCAAACCTGCCCGTCTTGCGCTCACGGCAGAGGAACTTCGCCTCGGCAAAGTCCGCCGCTTCCCGTTCCGCCTTGATACGGAGGCGTCCGTCGTCATCGTAGGAAACCTCGACAGCCTCCTTGGAAAATCCCGGAAGCTCCGCGAAGAGCTCATAGCGGTTGTCGCAGTCGATCACATCGACGCGGAACGGAAAGAGCATGCCCCCGACCTTGTCGAGCGGATTAAAGGAGTGCTCCATCACGGTTTCAAGCGCTTTGTTCAGCATCTCCTGTCCCTTCTCGGCATTCTCTCTCAGATGAAAAGGCAATGGACGAAACATAACAGCCACCTCCAATATATTGTCATCTATGTGCACACCCATTATAGCAATAACGTCCGACCTTTTCAATACGGTCGGCAGAGAAAAGCGCGGCCGCCCGCTGCCTCCGGCTCAGAGCGCTGCGAGCATATCCCGCACGCCCTTCAGATAGGTGTCGCGCGCAAAATGCACGAGCTCGCCCGTCGCGCGCAGCTTGACCTCGACGGTGCCGCTCTCGATCGTCTTCGGCCCGACCGCGATGCGTACGGGATAGCCGATCAGATCGCAGTCGTTGAACTTCACCCCAGCGCGCTCCCTGCGGTCGTCGAGCAAAGCGTCGACGCCCGCCGCGCGCAGCTCCTCATAGACCTCCTCCGCGTAGGCGAGCTGCTCCGGCACCTTCGCGTTGACGGCAACGACGACAACCTCGTAGGGCGCGATCGCCCGTGGCCAGATGATGCCGTGTTCGTCGTGGTTCTGCTCGATCGCCGCCGCCATCGTGCGCCCGACGCCGATGCCGTAGCACCCCATTTGCAGCGGCTTTAGCTTGCCGTCGGCATCGAGGAAGTTTGCCTGCATCGCCGCACTGTACTTCGTCCCGAGCGCAAAGATCTGCCCCGCCTCGATCCCGCGGCTGATGTGGAGATGCCCCTCCCCGCACGCGGGACATGCGTCGCCCTCGGCGACAAGTCGGATGTCGGCGACCGTAACCGTGCCGAAATCGCGCGCTGGATTGACGTTCATGTAGTGAAAGTCCTGTTCGTTCGCGCCCGAGACGGCGTTCTTCATGCGCATCGCCGTCTCGTCGACAACGATACGCGTCCCCTCCTTGATGCCGATGGGACTCATGAATCCCGGGCAGCCGCCCGCCGCACGGATGGCTGACTCATCCGCCATGCGCAGCTCGTGTGCGCCCGGAACGGCATTGACCAGCTTGACCTCATTGACCTCGTGATCGCCGCGCAGGAACGCGAGCACGAGCGTATCGTCCTCCGTCTGATAGGCGACGGCCTTGATCGTCTTTTCCACTGGAATCCTAAGATATTCCGCCAGCAGCGCAATCGTATTCGTATGCGGGGTCGCGACCTTCTCAAGCGATCGATGCGCCTCCCCGGGCGCATCGATCGGACGCGGCGCCGCCTTCTCGTCACTCGCCGCATAGCCGCACGCATCGCAGCAGGCAATGCGCGATTCGCCCTCGGGCGCGAGCACGGTGAACTCCTCGGAGCGGCCGCCGCCGATCGCGCCGCAGTCCGCCTCCACGGCGCGAAAATCCAGCCCGCAGCGCGTAAACACATTGGTGTACGCCTCATACATCTTGCGGTAGGATGCGTGCATGCCCGCAACGTCCTTATCAAAGGAGTACAGATCCTTCATGATGAACTCGCGGCTGCGCATGACGCCGAAACGCGGGCGGCGTTCGTCGCGGAATTTATCCTGAATCTGATAGAGCATGACGGGAAGCTGCTTATAGGAGCGCAGCTCGTCGCGCACGAGCGCCGTGATCATCTCCTCGTGCGTGGGGCCGAGGCAGAACGCGCGTTCATGACGGTCCTTGACGCGCATCATCTCCGCGCCGTAGGCCCCCCATCGGCCGCTCTCCTCCCAGAGCTCTGCGGGCTGGAGGATCGGCATCATGATCTCCTGCCCCCCCGCGGCGTCCATCTCCTCGCGGATGATTCGCTCGATCTTGCGGATCGTGCGCCACGCGAGCGGCAGATATGTATACATGCCGCCCGCGGATTTGCGGATGAGCCCCGCGCGGTACATGAGCCGATGGCTTGCGACCTCCGCCTCGGCAGGCGTATTTCTCAGGGTGGGCGCGTAAAGATTCGTCGCTCTCATGATTGCTTGCGTTCCTCCAATATCGCATCGATTTCTTTAAACAGCTCGGACAGCAGTTCCTCTTCTCTCACCTTGCGCACGACTTCTCCCTTGCGGAAGATGAGCCCCTCGCCGTTGCCACCCGCGATGCCGACGTCCGCGCCGCGCGCCTCGCCGGGGCCGTTGACGACGCAGCCCATAACGGCGACCTCGATGGGCTCTTCCATTTCGCGCAGACGCGCTTCCACCTGTTTGGCAATCTCCACGAGATTGATACTCGTGCGGCCGCAGGTCGGGCAGGCGACGAGCGTCGGCCCGTATTCCTTGAGGCCGAGCGCTTTGAGTATCTCGTTGGCCGTGCGCACCTCGACCACGGGATCTCCCGTGAGCGAGATGCGGATCGTATCGCCGATCCCCTCCGCGAGCAGCGCGCCGACGCCGACCGCAGACTTAACGATGCCGGTCCCCGCCGTCCCCGCCTCCGTGATGCCGAGATGCAGCGGATAGTCCACGCGCTCGCTCATGAGGCGGTAGGCCGCGAGCGTCAGCGGGACATCGTGCGCCTTGAGCGAGATCTTCATATCGTAAAAATCGAGTTCCTCAAGCACGCGCACATGCTCCATCGCGGAAGCAACCAGTGCCTCAGCTGTAATGCCGCCGTATTTCACGAGCATCCTGTGATCGAGCGATCCCGCGTTGACGCCGATGCGAATGGGAATACCTCCCGCACGCGCCGCCGCAACGACCTTCTTGACGCGCTCTGTCCCGCCGATATTGCCGGGATTGATGCGCAGCGCCGAGATCCCCTGCGCCATCGCTTCGAGTGCCAGCTTGTAGTCAAAGTGAATGTCGGCGACGAGCGGCGTCTTCACCTCTTTGATGATATTTCCGAGATTCTTTGCCGCCGCCATGTCCGGCACGGCAACGCGCACGATATCGCAGCCGGCCGCGGCGAGCTCCCGGATCTGTCGGACCGTCGCCTCCGTGTCCGTCGTCTTCGTATTGCACATCGACTGTACGGAGATCGGCGCGCCGCCCCCGATGGGAATATCGCCGATTTTGATTTGCCGCGTTCTATGGCGTTCATATGTGGGCATAACGGGCGTCAGCCTCCTGCAAATATACGGACAATATCGTTCTTCATCGCGAGCAGCATGAGCAGTATGATGAACCCCACGCCCACGTTCTGAATGTAGTGCATCGCCTTCGGGCTCAGCGGCTTTCCGCGCACAGCCTCGACACAGAGCGTCAGGAAGTGCCCCCCGTCGAGGGCCGGTACGGGCAGGAGATTGATGATCGCAAGGTTGAGGCTGAGGAGCGCCGCCATGTTCAGCACGGACACAATGCCCATCTCCGCAGCCTCGCCCACCATCTGTGCAACGCCGATCGGCCCCGCCAGCTCCGATCCGGAAAGCTCCAGGATGATCCGGTAGAGCGCATCGAGCATCATCGCGATGATCATCGCCGTGTGCTCAAACGCCATCGAGACGGACTGAACGAATCCCGGATAACTGGTTGCAGCGTCGTTCACGATGCCGATGAAACCGCGCTGCTGGGTCGGATCGTACTGCGGCGTCACGCTAACGGTGAGCATCTGCCCGTCGCGATCCACCTCCATCGTGAGCGGCACCGTCCCGTGATTGGTACGGATGACGTCCACCATTTCACGCCACGTCTCCACGGGCTTCCCGTCGATCGCCACGATGCGGTCCTGCGCGCGCAGTCCCGCCTGCGCTGCGGGCTGCGCTGCAACCACTCTGCCGAGCACGGGCGCCGGATTCGGCGTCTGCACCCCCGCGAAGAAATAGATGCCGAAGAACAGGACGATCGGCAGGATAAAGTTCATCGCCGAGCCCGCGAGAATCACGATCATGCGGGAGAGGATCGGTTTGCGGCAATAGCCACGTTCCCCCGCGTCGTTGTCATTCGCGTTCATCCCCGCGATGTCGTTGAAGCCGCCGAGCGGTATCATGCGGATCGAGTAGACCGTCTCCCCGTAGCGAAACCGCACAAGACGCGGACCGAACCCAATGGCGAACTCGTCCACGCGCATGCCCGTCAGCTTGGCGGTAATGAAATGGCCGAGTTCATGGACAAAGACCAAGAGGCCAAAGACAAATATTGCCGCAGCAATTTTTTCCGGTGACATCAGAACTCCTTTATGCCCGCGGCATCAGCGAAGAACAACGTAGATCGTGTAATAATAAACAAGGGGTGCGGTAAAGAGGACGCTGTCAAAGCGATCCCACACGCCGCCGTGCCCCGGGATGATCGCCCCCGAATCCTTGATCCCCGTATGGCGCTTCATCATGGATTCCACGAGGTCCCCGAGCGTTGCGAGTACGGCGATCGCACAGCCAAGCCCCGCCATATATTCCAGCGGAAAATGCAGCGCATAGCCGAGGCCCGTCGTGACCGCAATCGTCCCCACAAGTCCGCCAAGGAAGCCCTCCACCGTCTTATTCGGACTGATCGCAGGCGCGAGCCGGTGCGAACCGAACGAGCGTCCGGCAAAGTAGGCGAAGCTGTCGCTGGCCCACGTCCCGATGAACATGACCCAGACCATCGCGGTGCCAAGGTCGAACGAACCGATCGGCGTCACATACATACCACCCGAAAGCTGCCGCAGCATGACAAGATGTGCAAACGGCAGACCGATGTAGCAGATTCCCGCGACAGAGATGCCCACGTCGGGAACGGACACATCCCCGCGCAGGATCACGCAGGTGAGCACAGAGAGCAGTGTGGACGCCATGACGGCGAGCAGAATGATATCGAGCTGTCCGTAAAAGGCACCGTAAAGGATGCCGCCGATGCCGAGCACACCCGTAAAGAGCGTGGGATTGCCGCCGCGGTGCGAAAACGCACGCGTGTACTCCACCCATGCGAGCAGGCCGAGAATCGCCGCGGCAACCCCGAACAGCGTCCCGCCCTCTTGAATCACATAGGCCGCAATGCCTATGCCGACAATGCCTGAAATGATGCGTGTAATCAAAGACAGCCTCCTCTATGCTATTCCTCTGCGGCAAGCCCTCCAAAACGGCGGCTGCGCCCCGCAAAGTTCTCCACAGCAGACGCCAGCTCCTCCGGCGTAAAATCCGGCCAATGCGTATCGGTAAAAAAGAGTTCCGCATATGCCGACTGCCAGAGCAGAAAATTACTGAGGCGCAGATCCCCGCTCGTACGGATGAAGAGATCGACCGGCGGGTCCCCCGCGGTATCGAGTGCATCCGAAAAGCACGCCGCATCGATATCCTCCGGCGCAAGCTCTCCGGCTGCGGCACGCGCAGCGAGCGCACGCGCCGCGCGCAGGATCTCGTCCTGTCCGCCGTAGTTCGCGGCGACATTGAATCGAATGCCCGTATTGTGCGCCATATACGCCTCCGCCTCCCGCATCCGGCGCAAGAAGCGCTCGCTGAAGCGATCCCGCCGCCCGATGAAGTGCAGCCGCACGTTCTCCGCATGCAGCTCCTCAATTTCACGCTGGAGGAAGGAGTCGAAAAGACGCATCAGGAAATCCACCTCAATCGGCGGACGCTTCCAGTTCTCCGTTGAAAACGCATAGACCGTGAGTACCTCGATGCCCATATCGGAGGCCGCACGCACGATGCGTTTCAGCGTGCGCGCCCCCGCCTCATGCCCCGCCGAGCGAGAGAGCCCCTGTGCCTTGGCCCATCGGCCGTTGCCGTCCATGACAATGGCGACGTGACGCGGCATATGATCGCGGTCGGCCGCGGCGGGTAAAGGCGTATTCTGCGGCGCGGCATCTGCTTTCCCGCCGCCGAAAATCTGTTTCCACATGGCTCTCTCTCCCCCTATAGAGCCCTTCAAACCTCTCCGGCATCAATCGTAAAACACCCCTCCGGCATCTGCCGGAAGGGCAGGATACACCGCTCAGCAGGGCGTCTCATCGGCCGCGCGCGGCGCCGGCCCGGGCGCAAGCGTCACCGCAAGACTGCCGTCCGCGGCCGCCTGAACACGGACAACGTAGCACCGTGTCTCGTCGACCTTGAAGAAGGCGCGCGGCGTACATGTCCGATGCACGGCATAAGAGATTCCCGACATCTCAAGTTCTTCCTGCACGTCCGCCCAAGGGCGCGCCAAAAGGAGATCCTGCATCAGATCTCCATGACCTCTTTTTCCTTTGCCGCGCGCATCTCTTCCATCTGCTTGACGAATTTATCCACGAGCTTCTGCACGGATTCCTGCCCGCGCTTCGACTCATCCTCGTTGATTTCCTTCTCCTTCTCGAGTTTTTTGATCGCCTCGTTCGCATCGCGGCGGATGTTGCGGAGCGCAACCTTCGCGTCCTCCGTCTTCTTGCCCACCGTCTTGATCAGCTCTTTGCGGCGCTCCTGCGTCGGCTGCGGCACCGCAAGTCGAATGACCGTGCCGTCCGAATTCGGCGACAGGCCGAGATCGGACTTGGAGATCGCGATCTCGATATCGTGCAGGATGGTTTTCTCCCACGGCGTAATGACGATCATATGCGGCTCCGGCACACTCACCTTGGCCAGCTGATTCACCGAGGTCGGCGTACCGTAGTACGGCACCATCACCTTATCGAGCAGATTCGGCGTCGCGCGCCCCGCGCGCAGCGAAGAGAACTCCCGGCGCAGGGCCTCAATGGCCTTATTCATACTCGCTTCATGCTTTGCAAGAATCTCCTTGATCATTCCGCCCTGCCTCCTACGGTCGTTCCAATCGCCTCGCCAAACGACGCGCGCGCAATATTCTCATATCGATCGATGCTGAACACCACAATGGGAATCTGATTATCCATGCAAAGACTCGTCGCCGTCGCATCCATGACGGCAAGCCCTTTGTTGAGGATATCGATATAGGTCAGCGTCTCGAACCGCTTCGCATCCGGGTTCTTATTCGGATCGGAGTCGTAGATGCCGTCCGTCCCCTTCTTTGCCATGAGGATGACGTCCGCTTCGATCTCGGCCGCGCGCAGCGCGGCCGTCGTATCCGTAGAGAAATACGGATTGCCCGTTCCGGCACCGAAGATGACGACGCGCCCCTTCTCCATATGGCGAATCGCGCGGCGGCGAATGTAGGGCTCCGCGACCTGACGCATCTCGATCGCACTCTGCACGCGCGTGTCCACATGCTGTTTTTCAAGTGCATCCTGCAACGCGAGCGCATTCATGACCGTCGCCATCATGCCCATATAGTCCGCAGTCGCACGGTCCATGCCCTTGGCGCTGCCGGAGAGTCCGCGCCAAATATTGCCGCCGCCGACGACAATCGCAACATCGATGCCGTGATCGCGTATCCGCTTGATCTGCGCGGCGATATCCTCCACCACAGCGGGATTGATGCCGAAGCCCTGTTCTCCCGCAAGAGCCTCTCCGCTGAGTTTTAAAACGACGCGGCGATATTTCGCTTCCAAGATGACTCCTCCTGTCACGTTGCTTACTGCGATATTATAGCATAGTTTTCTGAAAAAATCCCCTGTGCGTCTGCAAAAAAGAGCTGCCGACGGGCAGCTCTCCTCCATGCGCTCTTACTGCATCTGCGCAGCGACCTCAGCGGCAAAATCTTCCTGTTTCTTCTCGATGCCCTCGCCCAACTGAAAGCGCGTGAACGCCTTGACCGCGACCGGACCGAGCACCTCGGAAACCTTCTTTTCAGGATCCTTCACGAACTTCTGCTCGAGCAGGCAGACTTCCTCATAGAACTTATTGATACGTCCTTCGACCATCTTCTCGATAATCTTTTCCGGTTTGCCCTCTTCGAGCGCCTGCTTGCGGAGGACTTCCTTCTCATGATCAATATCGTCCGCCGTCACACCACTGCGGTCGATCGCGAGCGGCATCGCGGCCGCAATCTGCATCGCGATGTCCTTGCCAAGCTGCGCGTCGCCGCCCGAAAGCTCCACGAGGACACCGATCTTGCCGCCCATGTGAATGTATGTCGCAACACGCCCCGCGGTCTCATAACGCGCGAAACGGCGCAGCGAAATCTTCTCGCCGATCGTCGCCGTCGCCTCGGTGATGAGTGACGCCACATCCTTGCCGTCGAGCGTGCTCGCGTTCAGCGCCGCAAGATCGGCGGGATTCGTATCTGCGATATGCTTCGCCACCTTCGCGCTCAGCGCGCGGAACTGCTCGTTGCCCGCCGCGAAATCCGTCTCGCAGTTGATCTCCACAACCACGCCGACCTTCGCATCCGCCGACAGATACGCCGTCACAGCGCCCTCGGCCGCAACGCGGCCGGCCTTCTTCTCCGCCTTTGCAATGCCCTTCTCACGCAGATAGTCGATCGCCTTCTGCATGTCGCCGCCTGTCTCCGCGAGCGCCTTCTTGCAGTCCATCATGCCTGCGCCCGTACGTTCGCGCAGCTCCTTCACCATTGCGGCACTGATCGTTGCCATATGTATTCCTCCTATGATTATCTTCATCAAAAAAGGGTAAGGGATAACACTCCCTTACCCCCTTGTTTATCTTACTCAGCCGCGGCGTCTTCCGCTGCGCCCCCCTGATTGCCCTCGATCACAGCGTCCGCCATGCAGCCCGTGAGGAGCTTCACCGCACGGATTGCGTCGTCG
>CAUQAR010000016.1:0-18552 GCA_963515775.1 uncultured Selenomonas sp.
GCGCAAAGGCGGACTTTACGAGCCCGATCAAAAACGGAGATACGCTCGCCGTCGTGCTCAAACCGATCGCATCACCGAGTGCCGCTCCTGCGCCGGCAGCGCGCGGACCGGAGGCTCCCGCGGCCAGCACCATCCTCGGTACGATCGCGGCGCATGTCGGCCTCTCCCCGGCGCAGGAAGACGCGGCTGAACCTCCCGGCACGGGCGAAGCCGCCCACGCGGCGGAACCGGAAACCGCGCCGGCACCGCAGGAATCATCCGCAGCGCCGGTCTCTCCCGCCGTTGCGCCCGCGGCATCGGCAGCCCCGGGCGGCGGCGACCGGAAGGGCGATGCCGTCACCATCGAATCGCTCATGCGCTACGATTGATCATAGGCATACGAAAAGCACCTTGTCGACGCGAACAAGGTGCTTTTTCATCTGTGCCGCACGTCTGCGGCTATAGACTATTCTTCAGTTTCTCAAGATCGGGAAAGAGATCGCCGATGGCGTCCGAGAGACCCTCGCTCGGTTCGAGGATCTCAAGCACGGGACGCATCGTCTCGCGGAATTTCTCATCGTCCTGCATGAGCGCAAGCACGGCGCTCGTGTTCAGCGCATCGGCGAGCGCGGAGTGCTGCGCGCCTTCAAACCTGCGGCCCATCGCACCGAGCGCGTGCTTCAGTGCAAGGCTGTTGTGGAGGCCAAGCCGATCGTCAAAGGCCTGCTGGAGATCCACCCAACGCGCGTCCAGCCAGCCCACGTCAAAATCGGGGAGCTTGAGCCGGCATTCCTTGCGCAGCTGCTTGATGTCCGACATGCTCCACGAGTAGATCTTCGTCTCCGATGCGCCGATCCAATCCACGAAACTGGAAAAACTCTCGGAGAAAGCGGGATGCCCCGCAACTTTTTCCTGTGTAATGCCCGTCAGCTCTGTGATATGTTTCTTCACCATGCCGTACTCGGGACAGACATAGCATTGAAACTCACCCTCCTGCTCAAACGATTCGTTCAGCCGCACCGCGCCGATCTCTATGATCTCTCCGTTGAGTTTCCTGCGAATTTCCCTGTATTCCTTCCCAACAGGGTTCATCTCCAAATCTACGACAATGTGTTTCATGAGCATTCCTTACTTTCAAAAAAAGCTGCCGCAAATGACGCACGGCAGACGGTGTTGCGGGTTCTTTGGCGCCGCCGGAAGGGTGCGCTTTTCTGTGAGCTCTAAAATCAGCGTAAATCGATCATAAATATCGGACTTGTTTCGGTTTTTGCTATCATAGCACAATGTCTGCGGAAAATCAAGAATTGGGAAGAATGTCCCATGTATATTATTCCCTTTTTTTCAAAACGTGCTAGAATAGAATGGATTTGTTTTCTGAAAGGACATGTGCAATGAACTGGAAGCTCGTTCTGCCCTTGCTCACCTGCAACGTACTCTTTATGTCCGCCAGCTATACGATGATCATTCCGTTCCTGCCCATGTATCTCACGCATGAGTTGGGCGTCGACGACACGATGGTCAATCTCTGGTCCGGAATCGCATTCTCCGTTACCTTCCTCGTCTCCGCGGTAATGGCGCCGATCTGGGGACGTATGGCAGATCGGCGCGGCAAGCGTCTCATGGCGATGCGCGCGAGTCTCCTCATCGCCGTCAGCTACTTCCTCGGCGGCGTGGTAGAGACGCCGGAGCAGCTCGTCCTCGTCCGTCTCTTTCAAGGATTCGCCGCAGGGCTGTGGCCGATGGATCTCGCCATCATGACGCTCTACGCGCCGCGCGAACGGCTCGGATTTTGCCTCGGCATCATGCAGGGCACGCTGACCGCGGGCGGCGTCGTGGGGCCGCTGCTCGGCGGTGTGCTCGCGGAGGTATTCGGCATGCGGGCGAGCTTCTACATCGGATCGCTGGCCCTCTTCATCAACTTCCTCGCGTTCACCTTCATCATCAAGGAACCGCCGACGTCGAAAGATACGGCGTCGCTCTCTGCGGAAGACGAGAATCCTTGGCACCTCTGGCGCATTCCCATCCTGCGTACCATGATGATCGTCAGTACGCTCGCGCAGATGGTCGTCTTCATTTTACAGCCTGTGCTGACCACCTACATCAAGGGACTGGCGGGCGATATCGAAAACATCGTCCTCGCCGCGGGTGTCGTCTTCTCACTCGGCGGCATCGCCGGTGCCATCGCAGCGCCGCTCTGGGGCATCTTCGGAACACGGCGCGGCTACTTCGTCTCCATGTGTCTGGCGATGTCGTTTGCGGGAATCATACTGACGCTGCAAGGAATTCCCGAAACCCTCGTCCCCTTTGCCGCGATGCAGTTCGGCGTCGGCCTCTTTGCCGCGGGCGTGCAGCCTTCTCTGAACGCCGTGATCGCGCAGCACACGCCCTCCAGACTCAAGGGCAGCGTGTTCGGCATGCTCTTTGCCGCGCAGCAAGTCGGCGGATTCACGGGGCCGCTGCTCGGCGGCATCGTCGCGACCTATCTCGGCATGCACTACCTCTTTCCGACGGCGGGCGCGATCCTCTTGACGCTCGCTGCATTCGTTTGGGGACGGTATATACGCAGGGACGATGCGGCGAGAGTCTGAACGCATCTCTTGCGTGCGCCGCGCAGGTCATAGTATAATAGTGGCAGGAGGATCTCCATGAAAGCAAAGCGCACATACAAGGACTCGCTCTTTCGCGATATTTTCCGTGACAAAGATCGTCTAGCGGAGCTCTATTATGCGCTGACGGGCGAGACCGCTCATTCCGTGGATATTAAGATCACAACGCTGAAGGATACCGTGTTCAGCAGCGTCAAAAATGATCTGAGTTTTCGCGTGGGAGACCGCCACATCATCCTTATCGAGCATCAGAGTACACTAAACGAAAATATGCCGCTGCGGATGCTCCTCTATCTAGCACAGATGTATCAAAAAGACGTCCCCTCCGATCTGATTTACAGGGAGGCGCGCGTTCCTTTGCCCGCTCCGCAGTTCTACGTCTTTTACAATGGAGAGAAATACGAGGTACCCGTCAAGGTACAACGTCTCTCGGAAGCCTTTGGCGGGGAACACGCCGACATGGAACTCTGCGTCACCGTCTACAACATCGACGACGATGCCGCACACGAAATTCTCACCGCAAGTCGCGCGCTCAAGAGTTACAGCGTCTTTATCGCGCATGTAAGGAAATTGAGGCGCGAAGGTGTCACACTCGAGAACGCCGTCATGGAGAGCATCGCATACTGCATTAACAACGACTTTTTGGCAAATTATTTCACAGAAACACAAAAAGAGGAGGTATTTCAAATGGTTAGCTTCAAATGGGACGAGGAAGTCGCCCGCCGGGTTTGGCAGGAAGAAGCCGAAGAGCGCGGTATGAAAATCGGTATGGAAAAGGGCATACAACAGGGCATGCAACAGGGCATGCAGCAAGGCTTGGAAAAGGGAATCGTGCGCGGCGCCGAAAATATGCTGACCGCTTCTTTGCGCAATCTAATGGAAACCCTCCACTTTCCCTTGGACAAGGCGATGGACGCCTTACAGGTGCCGCAAAACGAACGTGAAAAATATGCGGCGCTGGTCAAGGGTTGACCGCAGTCCCACCATCAATCATCAAAAGGGTGCGGTACCGACGCTTTCGTGCGCAGGTACCGCACCCTTTCTCTATCAGATATGCGCCAGCACGGCATTCGTCATTTCTTCCGTGCCGACTTTTTTCAGTCCCGCGCCATCCGTATAGATATCCGCCGTCCGCAAGCCGTCCGCAAGCGCCGCGTCAACCGCGGTCTCGATCGTTGCGGCGGCGGCTTCCTCATGCAGGGCGTAGCGCAGGAGCATCGCCGCCGAGAGAATCGTCCCGAGCGGGTTCGCGATGCCGTGCCCTGCGATGTCGGGCGCGCTGCCGTGAATCGGCTCAAAGAGACTCGTCCCCGTGCCGATAGACGCCGACGGCATGAGCCCGATCGAGCCGCCAATCACCGCCGCCTCGTCCGATAGGATATCGCCGAATAGGTTCCCCGTCACGATGACGTCAAACTGCGTCGGCCGCACGGCAAGCTGCATCGCGCAGTTGTCGACGTAGAGATGAGAGAGCGCGACATCGCCGTATTCCGCTGCGAGTGCCGTCACCGTGCGCCGCCAAAGACGTGAGGTTGCGAGCACATTCGCCTTATCCACGGATGTGACCGCGCCGTGCCGCATGCGCGCTGTCGCGAACGCGAGCCGCGCGATACGCTCTACCTCGGGGACGGCGTAGCTTTCCATATCCCATGCGCGTTCCACGCCGTCCACCTGCTCCGACTCACATTTCTCTCCGAAATAGATGCCGCCGATCAGCTCGCGCACGATCACGAGATCGACGCCGCGCACGAGTTCAGGCTTCAGCGGTGAGTGTGCGATGAGGGCATCCGCCACCTTTACGGGGCGCAAATTCGCATAGAGGCCGAGCCCCTTACGCAGGCCGAGAATCGCGCGCTCGGGACGCAGCGCCGGCGACACATCGTCCCATTGCGGCCCGCCGACCGCGCCGAAGAGCACGCCGTCCGCCGCCCTGCATACGGCGAGCGTCTCCTCCGGGAGCGGCGTGCCGTATCGATCGTATGCCGTACCACCCGCATCGCGCGTCTCATAGGAAAGGCCGAGCGCGTATTTCGCATCGACGACTTTCAGCACGCGAACCGCCGCAGCCGTGATCTCCGCGCCGATGCCGTCACCCGGTACGACCGCAATCTTATACGCCATGACGGAATCCCCCGTTCTCCTTGATATAGTTCAACAGTCCGCCCGCTGCCGCAATCTCCTGTACGAAGCCCGGCAGCGGGTGCGCACGGAATGTGTCTCCCGTCGTGAGATCATGAATCTCGCCCGTCGCCGTATCGACGCGCAGACGGTCGCCCGCGCCGATCTTCTCCACGTCGTCGCCGATCTCGAGCAGCGGCAGTCCGATGTTGATGCCGTTGCGGTAGAAGATGCGCGCAAAACTCGCCGCGATGACAACGGGAACCCCGGACGCCGCGATCGCAATCGGCGCATGCTCACGCGAGGACCCGCACCCGAAGTTCCGCCCGCCGACGATAATATCCCCCGCCGCGACATTTTTTGCAAACGTCGTGTCGATGTCCTCCATGCAGTGCGCCGCGAGTGCCTTCGGCTCGAACGTGTTGAGATAGCGCGCGGGGATGATGACGTCCGTGTCGATGTTGTCGCCGTAGCGCCAGACCTTTCCCTCAAACATCAGACCACCTCCTCGGGCGCGGCAATCCGCCCCAGTATCGCGCTCGCGGCCGCCACATGCGGCCCCGCGAGATAGACCTCGCTGTCCACATGTCCCATGCGCCCGCGGAAATTCCGATTCGTCGTCGAAACGCACCGCTCGCCCGCCGCGAGGATGCCCATGTAGCCGCCGAGGCAGGGCCCGCAGGTCGGCGTTGAGACCGCCGCCCCCGCGTCCATGAAGATCTCAAGATAGCCGCGCCGCATTGATTCTTGATAGACCCACGGCGAACCGGGAATGACGATGCAGCGCACATTCGGATGCACCGTATGCCCCTTTAGGATCCCCGCCGCGATCTTCATGTCCTCGAGCCGCCCGTTCGTGCACGAGCCGATGACGACCTGATCGATCGCAACCGGCTCCGTGAGATCCATCACGCGCCGCGTATTCTCCGGCAGATGCGGGAACGCGACCACGGGGCGCAGCGCGCCGAGATCGATCTCCACCGTCTGTGCATACGATGCATCGGGATCAGCTTCAGCAGGCGTAAAGCCCGCCGGCATGCGCCCCGCCACATAGTCCCGGCATACGTCGTCATACGGGAAGATACCGTTCTTCGCCCCCGCCTCGATCGCCATATTCGCAATCGTGAGACGATCCGTCATCGTGAGCTCCGCGACACCCGCACCCGTGAACTCAAGGCTCCGATAGAGCGCGCCGTCGACGCCGATCATGCCGATCAGCGTCAGGATCACATCCTTACCGCTGATGTCCGCAGGCTTCCTGCCCGTCAGATGCACATTGATCGCCTCTGGCACCTTGAACCACGCCTCGCCCGTCGCCATACCGACCGCGAGATCGGTCGTGCCGACGCCCGTCGAGAACCCGTTCACCGCACCGTAGGTGCAGGTGTGGGAGTCCGCGCCGATGGTCAGCATGCCGGGACCCACGATCCCCTTTTCCGGCAGGAGCACATGCTCGATGCCGACGCGTCCCTGCTCGTAATAGTGGAGGATATTGTGCTTGCGCGCAAAGTCGCGCATGATCTTCGCCAGTTCCGAGGACTTGATGTCCTTCGCCGGCTGGAAATGATCGGGGATCAGCGCGATTTTCTCCCGATCAAATACGGGGCGTCCCGTCTTTTCAAACTCCTTGATGGACGGCGGCCCCGTCACATCGTTTGCGAGCACCATGTCGAGCCGGCAGGTGACGAGCTGTCCCGCCTCCACCGCCTCGAGTCCCGCATGGCGTGCGAGAATCTTCTCGCTCATATTCATGCCCACAGGCGAACCTCCTAAAATAACAGAAAGAGGGGCGCGGCAGAGCCGTCCCCTCTGATTTGACCGAATCGCCTCTCCGGAGAGGTGCTGTCTGCGCGTTTCAGTCCTTGCGCAGATCGGCGCCGTCCTTCAGCCACGACATCATGCCGCGCAGCTCTACGCCGACCTTTTCGATCGGATGATCCGCATGGATGCGGCGCTCCGCGAGGAAGTTCGCGCGGCCGGCCGCGTTGTTCTCCGTGAGCCACTGGCGTGCGAACGTGCCGTCCTGGATCTCGCTGAGGATTTTCTTCATCTCCGCCTTCGTCTCCTCTGTGACGATGCGCGGCCCGCGCGTGTAGTCGCCGTATTCCGCCGTATCGGAGATGGACTTACGCATCTTCGCCATACCACCCTCATACATGAGATCGACGATGAGCTTCATCTCGTGGAAGCACTCAAAATATGCGATCTCCGGCTGATAGCCCGCCTCGCAGAGCGTCTCAAAGCCTTTCTGAATGAGATGCGTCACGCCGCCGCAGAGCACGACCTGCTCGCCGAAGAGATCGGTCTCCGTCTCCTCCTTGAACGTCGTCTGAATGACGCCCGCACGCGTGCCGCCGATGCCGCGCGCGTACGCAAGCGCGAGGTCAAAGCACTTGCCCGTCGCATCCTGACCGACCGCGAACACATCCGGCACACCGCCGCTCTCGCGGAACGTACGGCGCACGAGATGGCCGGGCCCCTTCGGCGCGACCATGAAGACATCGATATCGTCTGCCGGCACAATTTGATTGAAATGGATGTTGAACCCGTGTGCAAACGCAAGCGCGCTGCCGGACCTCAGGTTCGGCGCAATCTCGCTTTGATAGAGCGCCGCCTGCTTCTCATCCGGAATGAGGATCGTCGTAACATCCGCCGCGCGTACAGCGTCTGCGACAGAGAGCACCTTGAGGCCGTCTTCTTCGGCGATCTTGGCTGATTTCGAGCCCTCGTAGAGCCCGACGACAACGCTGATGCCGCTGTCCTTGAGGTTCAGCGCATGCGCATGCCCCTGGCTGCCATAGCCGATGATCGCAACCGTCTTTCCCTCAAGTACGCTCCAGTTGACATCCTGATCATAGTAAGTTTTTGCCATAGTACTCACGCTCCTCACAATGTTCGTAAATGGTGTGTTCCCCGCGCTCGAGCGCAATCAGCCCCGTGCGGATGACCTCGATGATGCCGTAAGGCTTCAGCACCTTTAAAAAGGCCGTTACCTTATCGTCGCCGCCCGTGATCTCAAAGATGATCGAACCCGCGTCCACATCGACGACGTGCGCGCGAAACAGCTCGCCCATCTTCAGTACGTCCAGGCGATTCGTATCGTCCGCATGTACCTTGATCATCGTCATGCCGCGGCACGCCGCACTCTTTTCATCGAGGCGCTGCACCGCCCGCACCACGGGCATCTTCTCGAGCTGCTTGATCATCTGCTCGACGAGATTCTCGTCCCCGTGCACCACCACCGTGATGCGCGAGAACGTGGGAGACTCCGTCACCCCGACCGAAAGGCTGTCGATGTTGAACTCGCGCCGCGAAAACATGCTCGCCACGCGGACCAAAACCCCCGTCTGATTCTCTACAAAGACAGACAGAATATGCTTCATGTGCATGATGTACGCCCCTCTGCCTTCCGCATCGATATACACCCTCGGGAAAACTCCTTCATTATCGCCCCGCCGCCGCTGTTTGTCAATGTTTTTTTAGCTTCGGCAGCCTCGAAAAACCGGGATATTTCACATACATCAATCCGGAAGATTCTTAATAAAACGCCACCGGTACAAATCATCGTGAAAGCGCATATCAATCTTTGGGAAACGACTCGGATAACGCGATGTCCCCCGTGTCAAAATCTCCTCGAGATTTTCATTGAACTCATCCTCCGTGATGATCAGTTGATATTTCTTGAGTCGCTCCTCCAGCTCTTTACGATACGCGGGGTCACGCACAAATCGATGCAGCGCCGCCCTGCACTCTTCAAAATTCGTGAAGAAGACGCCGAGTTCCTCTTCATGAAGGAGCAGCCCCGCCGCATCCGCATAGGGATCGAGCAGGAACGGCGGACGCCCGGCGAGCGCGGCATACTGCGTCATCAGCCCGCCCATCTGCGGGCTCGTATTGAGATACATGTCCACATGCCGCAAGAGTTGGAACAGATCCGGCCGCTCCTCCGTATGGAACACGCGCCCCGGATACGCCGCCATGAGTTCCTTTAGATATGTGTCGTCACCGTAGCCTGCGTACCACAGCTTCGTCTGCGGGAACGCCGCAAGCACCGAGCCGACCAGCCGATAATACGTTTTCTCCGGATCAATACTCTTATACAGGAAACCGCCCGTAAAGATGATAAAGTCGTTCTCCGTACGTTCGACGGGATAGCCTGCAAACGGCTCGTTACGATCAACGATGGGATAATACGGCTGCTTGCGGAGCTTGTCCGGTGCGATGCCGCGGTGATCCCGCGAGACGGCGGCACCGAAATCGCGGAACTCCAGGCACACATCGAAGGCGTTCACCCCGAGCCAAAACGCGTGATCCGTCAGATTGATCTGATAGCGTTTCATCGCACCCTCAAAGCGCATAAACGCCAAGATACCGCTGACATCGTACGGCGTCGTATAGAGGAACCCGGCCGTCGGACGGAATGCCGCCATACGTTCACACAGCAATTCATATCGCCGCGTATGCGTGTCCGGTACCTCGAGATAACAGATTTGCGCATGACATTCACTCAGAATCTCCTCCAGCCGAGAAATTCTTCCCTGCGCCTCGGCGTTCGTGACGTAAAGGATGTCCGCATCCATCTTGGAGAGTGCGCGCAGATATATCGCCGCAAGCCCTCTCGTCTCAAAGCCAAAAGCGTCGTAAAATACGATGCGTTGCCGCGCACTATGTTCATAGGCAGGCTCACGCACAGAGAGAAGCGACCGCAAGCGCCGGAGCGCATCTTCCAATTCCATATCCGCATAGGTTTGATTATAATCATAAAGAACATCTGCAATATACCTTATACCGGCCATCGCATTTTCTGTCTGTCCTCCTTGTACCGATGCACGGATACGCGCTTTATAATCTGCAATCTCACACTCTAGTTTGTCTTTTTTATATGTACACTGGAGATCGGCAGGAATTGATAACACTGCGGCAGAACATACACTTCCCTTGGTCGCTCCATTCCCCTTCTTGATGATACCCTGTGATCTCAAATCTCCTGCATACCCTCTGTCAGATGCAAAGAGGATTGTTTCATGATCCATTCCATAGCGAATGACAGTCCCTACATCCGCCGCATAGTCCACACATTGCGAGGAGACATCTTCCTTCGTCGTAATGAATACGTCTGCCTCCCGCAGTACGGGAATCGAAAAAACCTCCCGTGTATCGTATGCGAGGAGCATCGGCGCATCCGCGCCCCGTTCCTCAAGCCGCACACTAATTTGTGCCCATTGCTCCTCCTGCTGCATCAAACCGCTGCGATGGAGAAACAACGCCGCTTTATCCGATGCGCAGTACATTTCGAGATACGAATCAATCACATGCCGCCAAACAGCTTCCCCCGACGTAAAATCCGGCACGAAATAATACAGGCAATAACCGGCCTCTCGTAGTTCCCGCATCCTATCAAGGATATCATCCTTCGGTTCATCTTCGTGCGACACAGAAAATTCTGCAACAAAGCGTGTCGGATCTTTCATCAAGAGAAGATTCGCCTTGATCTTCTCCTCCGGCCAGTTCCACCATTTGATTTCTTGCAGCGCTCGAATGGTCTCCTCGTCAAAACGGTACTTGACGATGCGTGCCGGATTTCCGACCACAACGGCATAGGGCGGCACATCCTTCGCGACGAGCGCGCCCGCACCGATCACCGCGCCGTTGCCGATGCGAACGCCGCCGAGGATCGTCACATCACAGCCGATCCAAACATCGTTGCCGATGATGATCTGCTTGCGGTTGACATGACCATAATGGTTCGTCCACGGCACACCTCCATCCACAAAATCCTCAAACGGATAGGTCGTTACCTGCCGATAGTCATGGTTGAGCCCCAGCTCAAAGGTCAGCCGACGCCCCAACGCAGAGTATCGCCCCACAAGTACATGCTCTCCCCATGATCCCGTCTCAAAGAGCCCGTTCACCATATAGGACCCGGGGCCAAACGTCATCGCCGTATACCGCTGCTCATCATCCATATGAAGCTTTCTCACATACGGTGAAAATTCCGTAAAATTAAATTCCTTAATCACGCCCGTTCAGTCCTTCCGTCCTCATAATCCCATCTCCCACACCGATATATAAAGCGATTCACGCAATTGATTTTATCATAGATTTGACAGTGATACTACATCTGTACCGTTTTTCTTTTTGCCTGCACTTTTCAGATCCCTATGGTACAATAAAGAAAAGGAGAGTTCTTTGAATGAAAATACAGCCTTGGGCGGGGAGTTCCGTCTTCCCCTCCCTCTGTGACGCCTTGCTGACATGGCGCAAATCCGCGCCCGACACGCGCGATCTGCCGTGGCGCGACGAGCCGACGCCGTACCATGTCTGGATCTCTGAGATCATGCTCCAGCAGACGCGTGCAAGTGTCGTGCGCGGTTATTATCTGCGTTTCCTCGCGGCGCTGCCGACCGTGCGCGATCTTGCCGCCGTGGACGACGATGCGCTCATGAAGCTATGGCAGGGCCTCGGCTACTATAGCCGCGCCCGCAATCTGAAGCGCGCGGCACAGGCGATTGTAGAAAAATACGACGGGCAGCTCCCCGACGATTTCGTCGCGCTGCTCGCCCTGCCCGGTATCGGCCGCTATACGGCGAGCGCGATTGCCTCATTTGCCTACGGAAGGCCGCATCCCGCGATCGACGGCAACTTTCTCCGCGTCGCCGCACGCGTGACGGCCAATCCCATCGACATTGCAAAGAACGCGGCAAAGCGCGCGCTCGAATGCTCATTGAGTCCTTGTTATCCGGAAGGAAAAGACGCGGGGCTGCTCAATGAGGCGTTCATGGATCTCGGTGCAACCGTCTGCCTGCCGAACGGTGCGCCGCTCTGTCGCGCATGCCCTGCTTCACGTCTCTGCCTCGCGCACGACCGCGGTACGGAGCAGAGCTATCCCGTCAAGACCGCGCTCAAAGCGCGTCGCAAAGAGAACCGTACCGTCCTGCTCCTGCATTGCGGCGATCGCTGCGCCATAAGAAAAAGACCCGCGCGGGGCCTCCTCGCAGGTCTTTGGGAATATCCGAATCTCGAAGGGAAATGGACGAAGCGCAGCGTGCTCGACCATCTCGCGGCGGAGGGTTTCACCGTCTGCTCGATCGCCGCGCTCCCCTCTGCCCGCCATGTGTTCACGCATATCGAATGGAACCTCACGGGCTGGGACGTATGCGTCGATGAAACAAGCCGCGCACCGCGCTGCACCGCCGATGAGGACGACTACGCAGCACTCCTCTGGGTGCGCCGCGCAGAGCTTGCCGATACCTACAGCATCCCCGCCGCATTCGGGTACTTTACACCACGTTAGAAGGTCATATTGACCCCGCCGCGCCAAATACGTCCGTCATAGAAGAGCGTCGTATTCTCTTCGTTGAGCAGATTGTTCACGCCGAAGTAGGCGCTTAGGTGATCGTTGATCTTCTTGTTGACGACTAGGTTGAGCACCGTCGCAGAGGTATTTTTCTTCACCGCAGTGTTGCCGCGGCCCTCCGCATAGTAGTAATCGCTCAGCCAATCGTTCCAGAGGACGCCGTTCCAGCCGTGCTTAACGTCGTCGTAGACGAGTTGGAGCGAGAGTTTGTGCCTGGCGCGTCCCGTCAGACGCTGATCCGTCGTATCATCCCTCGCATCGAGATAGGTATAGGTGGAGCGCAGCGAAAACCGATCGCCAAGCCGCTGTCTGCCCTCGAACTCAATCCCCTGCAACGTCGCCTTATCGACATTCTCATAATGTCCGACATTACGAATCGCAATCAGACGCGGCGGCGGCGGTGTGAACGACATGATCCGCGTACTCGTCGTGTTGAGGTTGATGAGATCATCCACCTTATTGTGGAAGTAAGTTATTTTCCCCGAGTTGCGTTTTCCTTCCGCTTCAAAGCTGAGGTCGAAGTTGACCGCCTTCTCGGGCTTTAGGTTCGGGTTCCCGTCGATATGAACCAACATAGGAACGAACATCGGACCCATGCGAACGACGGCGGGCACATGATCCCAATGCATATAGAGCTCGCTCGCCGTGGGCGCGCGATACGCCGATCCGACATTCAGCTTAATGCGGCTGCGGTCGCTGAGCCGGTAGGTTGTCCCGAGCTGCGCCGTTACCTTATTGCCAAATTTATTATTGTGATCCCAGCGCACAGACGGCACGACGTAGAGGCGTTCTCCCGCGTGCCATTCATCCTGTAAATATAGTGCGGCGTAATCAAGGCTCGCCTTTGACGCATTTTTCGAGACACCGTTCCTCGTGACGGCATGCCCTCCGCCCGCATCGATACGCGTACTCTCATACTCCTCCTTTCGGTATTCCCCGCCGAAGGTAAGTTTGTGATCCGCACCGAGACGCCATGTCCTCTTTCCGTCCGCAATATAGGAATGGAAGGTCATATCGTCAAAGTCCGAGAGCACGCCGCCGGGTCGAAGGCGTGTCTCTTGTTTTTTATCAAAGAGCGTATAGTAGAACTGCATCTCATACGCGCCTTTGCTGTCTTCGCCCGCATAGCGCAGCCCGGTCGAATACCGTTTATGATTATAGTCCACGGTCCCCGGGTTGGGTCTGTAGTTGCGCCCTGTCTGCGTCACTGCCTCGGATTTTTGATCCAGATCTTCGTTCATATAGTCGAAGAAGAAATCCAAATGCTTACGTTCCGCAATATCCATCCGTCCGTCTAGGTTGAAATAGTATTTTTTCCCGTATTGGTTGGATGCCGTTTCCGCACCGCGTTCGCGGATGTCACTCATTTTGAAACTCGTGCGCCACGCCCATTTCCCCGTCTTTCCAAAGTCGACGGATACGCCGCCGTCTTTTTGCTGGCTCGTCCAATCTGCGGACACGCCGAACTGTTTCTTCTCGGGATGTTTGCGAATGATATTGATGACGCCGCCAAGCGCCTCCGATCCATACAGAGAGCTGACGGAACCGCGGACGATCTCGATGCGCTCCACATCGTCCATGTTGACACGCTGGAGCTCGTAGTAGTTCGCCGTCTCACTCGTATTCTCGGTGCGTACACGCCGCCCATCGATGAGGATCAGCGTTTGATTCGTGCTCATGCCGCGCAGCGCCGCCTGATTCCCGACCATGCCGTTCTCGGTCACATCCAGACCGACGGTGAGTGCAAGAGCCTGTGCAAGCGTCTCTGCGCCAAGCCGATCAATATCCTCACGCGTCACGATCTCAACCGAGGCGGGGGCTTCTTTCACGCTCTGCACTGTCCGCGACGCCGTGACAACGACATCGTCGAGCGTATAGACGGGCAGCTCCTGATCTGCGGCCGCAGCCCGCACCGTTTGAAATGACACCGCTGTCAGCGCCCCCAGAACAGCCGTGGTCAAAGCTGCATGGCGACGCCTCAAATGAAAACTCCTCATAAGGAGAACACCTCTTTTCTATCATAGAATTAACGATTCTGTTTTTTATTATAACATCAATAGAGATATAATGAAATACGTTTTCATTATCGTTTTATTTGCTATACAATAGCCGTGATTTCCTCGACAAAGCAAAACCGCCCGCGGGCGACCGCATCTTTGCAGTCGCTCACGGGCGGTTGTTATATAAAATATACTACACAGCTTTTCCCATGTCGCGCGCGGGTGTGCGCATGACGGTGTTGAGATCGGGAGCGTCGGCCGCGGCGGCGGCGCGCTCTTTCTCCCGGCTCTTTTCGATGAGGTTCTTCAGCATCTGCATATGCGGATGGTTTTCGAGCTCCGGCGAGGGTTTTCCTTGCAGCGCCGCCGCCATCTGCGGGGGCATGCCGTCGGGGAACATCGCCTCGAGCATGGAGCGGACGTCCTTGGGGATCATATCCTGCAAAGCGACGTTCTCTTTGCGCAGCTTCACCTCATCCTCCTGCGTGAGCGCGTACGCCTCGAGGAAGCCCTGAATGAGGTTGTCATGCCAGAACTCGCCCGCAAGGGTCAGGCGGAAGCCCGTCTCCGTACGCGTGATGAGCCCGTTCTCCGCCCATGCTGCGAGAAGCGGTTCCATAACTGTAAGAAAGTCGGCGCCGTATTTCTTTGCAAAATAGGTGGCGTAGAAATAGCCGTGCTCGATCTGATCGCCGATCTCGCTGTGCATGCGGTGCTCGTCCGCCTGCTCGCCCATGAACTGGAAGGGCTTCCTGCCCTCTTCGACCATCTTCTCATACGGCGCGAGTCCGCCGTGGTTGCGCCACATCATCTGACCGATGAAGCCGCCCGCGCCCGAGCCGAAAGCGAGGATGTCGTTGCCGCGCTTGGCCAGCGTGTTGTAAAGGCTGCGCTCGCGGTGATCCGTCGTCCAATGCGTCGTATCGATGCGCCGCGCCATGGGGTTCGCGTCGACGATCGCGATGCCGCGCGCGAAGTATTCGGACTGTTCCTCCGTCGTCGGGAGCATCGGGAGATCGCCCGACTTGATGCGTGCCGCGAGCTCGCTCGCCGGGAATACGTTCAGCTGATAGAGATCGCCGCCCGCAATGCCGATCTCGAACTGCGTGCGCACGTCGTTCTCCCAGACCTCCATGGACTGATACGGCAGGCCGTAGATGAGGTCGGCAATGACGACCGCGCCCTGCTTCTCGACCATGCGGCGCAGCGTCGCCACTACGGTGTCATGGTCATCGATACGTCCAATGGCCTGCCGCACGCGCGTATCAAAGGACTGCACGCCGAGCGAAAAACGGTTGATCCCCGCATTCATCGCAGCCTCCACCTTACTCTCTGTGAGGTCGTGGATGCGCCCCTCGAGCGTGATCTCGGCGTCGCTCGTCAGCGGCAGACGCTCCCGTACCGCACGCACGAGGCGGGCAAGGTCGGCGTCGGCGAGTGCTGTCGGTGTGCCGCCCCCAAAGAACACCGCCTGAAAAGGCGCGCCCTGCACATAGGGCGTTTCCGCCGCCGCATCGAGTTCCTGTAAAAGCACATCGACATACCGGTGTGCGGCCTCTTCCTTCGTATAGTTCTGGAAGAATCCGCAGTAGCTGCATTTCTTATCACAGAACGGGATGTGGATGTACGCTGCGCGCTCATCCGCCGGATCGGGCGTCTGTGCCATCAGCTCTGACCACACCTGCGCCTGCTCCCCCACATCCATGATCATGCGCTTGCCGCCCGCACCGGGATGCACGACGCGCTTTTTCGTAAAGGCACAGCCGAGCGGATTCTCCGACTTCGTCCCGAGCAGCCAGCCGCGTGCCTCGGCGGAAAGTGCGTCCATTTTATTCTGTAAGCTGTTCATGCGAGCGCCTCCTTTGCCGCATTGATGACCTTTTCAAAATCCGCCGCATCCGGATGAGAGGCTGCCGCCGCGTAGCGCTCCGCATTCTCCTCCGTGTAAGCATGCACATTGTCCTTCGGCATGCTCTTGAACATCTCGATGATCATGGGATCGATTGCTCCCTGCACGAGAATCGCGCCGCGAATCTCGTTGGATGGATCGAAGAGCGCCTTGATGTTCGCGATGCACTTTTCGCAGTGCTCCGAATTGGGGTCCGCGCCGAGCGTACCGTAGATGAACACCCGGCGTCCGCGCAGCGTCTCGATATACTTGCGCGCGGCAGCGTCCGCGGTGCCGCGGTCAATCCATGTCCCGATGCAGAGATCGGCGGTCTCTGAGACGCCCGACGTATCCTTGACGCTGTGGCAGGATGTGCCGAGCGCCTCCGCCAGATGCTGCGCGACCTTCTGCGTGTTCCCCGTACGCGAGGAGTAGATGACGGCGATATCGTGATTCTGCATGTTGTCCTCCCATATATCAATGTGAATATATCATTCTCTCGATTCACCCATATCATACAGCAAACCATTTAAAAAATCAAGTGTTTTTTACATTTTTCATAAATAGAAATTATGAATCAAGTTCATATTTTTCGTTGTATATCCATTTTATAACAAAGATAGATATTCTATATCAAATAGATTTCAAGTATTATAGGGAAAAGCTCTAGAATTAGTAAGAAGCGTATTGTCTTTTCAGATACAATCACAATATATGAATTTTGTATCCTTTTATTTTATATCTATTTATTTTCAATAATTTTCAATTATGTTATTTACAGGTATTTTTCAGTAATGCCACGGCGCATATCTTCGTCCCAACCTTGACAAACATGATAGAATAAAAGGGAAAGATATGATCAAAAGGAGGAACTTCCATGAAAAAGATTCTATCCGCACTCTTCGCCGGGCTGATCCTCGCAACAGGAGCGCAGGCACTCGCAGCAGGCTGTGAAAACCGCGCGTGCAGTCTGCCGGAAAAGCAGGACCAAGCATACTGCTACGGGAAGAACGATGCGTACTACTGCGGCAATACCGCGCAGACGGCGCGCGGCGACGAGCGCCGCGGCGGATGCGGGTGCTGGGGCGAACGCTGAAACGCAAAACGGGGCGAGAGCACAAATCGTGTGATCGTCCCGTTTTTCATGTGCTTTCTTATTCTTTCATGCCGGACACGGCGAAAGAGAACATTTTGCACAAGCTCTGCAGGTCATAGAATAATAGCCTCAGAAGAATTCCTATGAAAGCAAAGCGCACATACAAGGATTCGCTCTCTCGCGATATATTCCGGGACAAAGGGCGGCCGGCGGAGCTCTATCATGCGCTGACCGAGGAGACTGCCAATCCGACGGATATTAAGATCACAACGCCCAAAGATACTGTGTTCAGCAGTATCAAAAACGATCTGAGTTTTCGCGTAAGAGATCGGCATATGATCCTCATTGGGCATCAGAGCACATTGCATTTTTCCCTGGACAAGGCGATGGATGCCTCCTAGAGGTGCCGCATCATCCTCATAGACACACAATCCCCCGAGGCGAGACATATCAGCTGTCCCGCATCGGGGGATTTTCATTGTACCGCATATATGGTTTTATTATCAAATACCGCTACGCAAACAGCTCGACCTGATTGCTCTCGGTCATGCCGGCAAGGCAGCCGTGTGCGCGCAGGACTTCGATGCACGGCGCGGGGACGTGCGCGCGCGTAGCGAGGTCCTCGATGGAGATAAAGGCGCCGTCTTTGCGTGCCTCGACGATTGCCTGCGCCGCCTTCTGTCCCATGCCGGGCAGTGCCGTCAGCGGCGGCAGCAGGGATTTCTCGTGCAGGATGAAGGTCTCGGCGTTGGACGTGTAGATGTCCACGGGTTCGCAGAAGAATCCGCGCAGATACATTTCCCATGCGAGCTGGAGGACGATGAGGATATCCTGCTTCTTGTTGTCGAGCTTGCCGCGGTGTTCGCGCGCCTCAGCGCTGAGCGCATCGATCGCCTGCTTCACCGCCTCTTTTCCCTGCGCGATGATGTTCGCGTCGAACTCGTCGGCACGGATGGAGAAATACGCGGCATAGTACGCGAGCGGGTAATGCACCTTGCAGAACGCGATGCGGTACCCCATCATGACGTAAGCGGTCGCGTGCGCGCGCGGGAAGAGATATTTGATCTTTTGGCAGGACTCGATGTACCACTCAGGGATCCCGCCCGCGCGCAGGGTCTCCACGACGTCCGGCGCGATCCCGCGCCCCTTGCGCACGTTCTCCATCGTCTTAAAGGAGAGCAGCGGGTCGACGCCGTTTTGCATCAGGTAGTTCATGATGTCGTCGCGCGCGGAGATGGCGTCCTTCAGCGTGCTCGTGCCCGCCTTGATGAGGTCCTGCGCGTTGCCGAGCCAGACATTCGTGCCGTGCGAAAATCCGGAGATGCGCACGAGATCGGCAAAGCAATCCGGATTCGAGTCGTCGATCATCTTTTGCGTGAACGATGTGCGGAACTCGGGGATGCCGTATGTCCCCATGTTCGCGCCGAGCTCTTCGGGCGTGATGCCGAGTGCTTCGGTCGAGGTGAAGATGGACATGGTGGCGGGATCGTCGAAGGGAATGGTCTCGG
>CAUQAR010000017.1:0-17392 GCA_963515775.1 uncultured Selenomonas sp.
ACCTTATCTAAAATCCTTGCGAAGAAGTTGTCAACTTTATTTATACAACATCAAATCGCGGCGCTTCTTGCAAACGGAAGCGGAATAAACAAGCGGTGCGCGCGTGTAACCGGAGAGGGCATGCCGGCATAAAAAAGGAGCCGAAACGGCATCGTGCTTTTACACAATTTCGTTACGGCCCCTTTTTCGTTCTGTTAGAGCACTTCTCGCAGTAGCCATGCGAGTAGATGTTCACCGCACGGGACGCCGACGCGGTCGGCGGCGGCCTTTGCCTCTTCTGAGGCGTCGGCGGGGACGATGCCGAGGTCGGCCGTCTGCAAGAGGGCGACGTCGTTCCCGTAGTCCCCGCACGCGATGAGGCGCCGTCCCGCGTAGGCGGGCATCGTACGGAGTACGTCCGCCATGGCGCCCTTCGATGTGGCGGGAGCGACGAACTCCAAATAGTTCGCATCGGAGTAGAAGGAGTTGGAACATTGATCGATGCCGAGTTCTGCGGCGAGCCGTTCGACGAAGCTCAGATTGATGGGCGCATCGTTGATGAAGAACTTCAGCCATGTCTCGTCTTCGACATCCCGCAGCGTTCGATGCGCAATGTCGTAGCGCTCTTCATCGAGGCGCGGGTCGTCGTTGCCCTTGGGGCTGATGACGGTGCATCGCTCCTCCGTATAGACCTCCACGCAGGCGCGCGGAAACTGATAGAGGACGCGCGCGGCAAAGTCCCGCCAAATGTCCCCTGTGAGCGGCCGCGTCTCGAGCACGCGATCCGCCGTGAGGTCCTTCAGCATCGCGCCGTTGAAGAAGATGGAGGGGGCGCTCACCGTCATGCCATCGAGATAGGGGAGGGCCGACGCCGGCATGCGTCCCGTGGCGACGGCAAAGGCGCCGCCGGCCGCGGTGAATGCGTTGACTGCGCGGACGTTTTCTTCCGAGATGCCCTCGTAGAGGGGGATGATCGTGCCGTCGAGGTCGCTGATGAGGAGAATGTCGTCGTATCGTTTTTCACTCATAGGGCATGAATATCCTTTAGGTAATTTTCCATCATCGTCCGTCCCGTAGGGGTCAGAATCGACTCGGGGTGGAACTGGATGCCTTCGATGGGGAGCGTCTTATGACGGACGCCCATGATGGTGCCGTCGTCCAACGCGCTCGTGATCTCGAGCGCCTCCGGCAAGCCGGCGCGCGCGATGATGAGGGAGTGGTAGCGCGCGACCTGCGCGCCGTCCGGAATGCCGCGGTAAAGGCCCGTGCCGTGATGCCGGAGGGGAGAGGCCTTGCCGTGAACGATGTCCTGCGCACGGACGACGCGGCCGCCGAACACCTCGCCGATCGCCTGGTGGCCGAGGCAGACGCCGAGGATGGGGATCTCACCGCCGAGATCGCGGATCGTGTCCTCCGTGATTCCCGCGTCCTTTGGGAGGCCCGGTCCGGGGGAGATGATGATGCCCGCGTAGCCGCGCGCGCGGATCTCCCCGGTCGAGATCATGTCGTTGCGGATGACCTCGACGTCCGCGCCGATGTTTGTCAGCAGCTGGTAGATGTTGTAGGTGAAGGAATCGTAGTTGTCAAGCAAAAGCAGCATCGTTCTCCACCTCCTCCACGACTTGAAAGAGCGCCTTGGATTTTTGCAGAATCTCAAGGTATTCGCGCTCGGGCACGGAGTCCTTCACGATACCCGCGCCGGACTGAATGATCGCCGTGTCGTCGTTCTCGATGCACATGGTGCGCAGGGTGATGCACATGTCCATATTGCCGCGGAAATCCATGTAGCCGACGGTACCCGCGTAGAATCCGCGCGGACACGGTTCGAGCTCGTGAATGATCTCCATCGCGCGCAGCTTCGGCGCGCCGCTGACGGTACCCGCGGGGAACGCCGCGCGCAGGACGTCCATCGGGGCGTAGGAAGGGGCGATCTCGCCGACGACGCTGCTGACCATATGGGAGACGTGGGAGAAACGCTCCACAGCCATGAGCTTCGGAACGCGCACGGTGCCGGGTACGCTGATGCGCCCGAGGTCGTTGCGCGCAAGGTCGACGAGCATCGCGTGTTCGGCGCATTCCTTTTCGTCCGTGCGCAGCTCCGCCGCGAGCGCCGCGTCCTCCTCGTCCGTGCGGCCGCGTTTTCGCGTGCCGGCGATGGGATAGGTATAGACCGTGCTGCCTGCGACCTTGATCAGCATCTCGGGCGAGGCGCCGACGAGTTTGACCGCGCCGAAGTTGTAATAGAACATGTAGGGCGACGGGTTGACCTGCCGCAGGCGACGATAGAAGAGAAACGCGGGGCGCGTGATCTTCTCGCGGAACCGGTACGATGGGACGACCTGAAAGATGTCGCCGGCATAGATGTGTTCCTTTGCCGTTTCGATCGTTTCGAGGAAGCTCTTGGGCGCCGCTTCGTACCGCGCCATGAAGTCGACGGGAGCGCTGCGCTTCGAGGGCGGCGCCGCGGGCGGTGCGAACGGCGCGGCGAGCCGTGCGCGCACGGCGGCGAGGCGTTCCGCAATCACATCGTAGCGTTCGCCGGGATCGTCGCCGTCCTTTAGATCGGCAAGATAGTGCAGGCGCGCGCTGCCGCGCAGCGCGTCGTAGACGACGAGGAGCCGGCACATCATGAACTGGCCGAGCAGCTGATCGGCGTCCGGCGCAGCCCCGCGCACGCGGTCAAAGGTCGCGGCGGCCTCGTAGGTGAAATACCCCGCGAGGCCGCCGTGTACGAGGGGCAGGGGCTCATCGTCCGCAGGGATTGCGGGCCTAAAGCGTGCGGCGTACGCCTTCAGGGTCTCGTGCGGCGCGCCCGCGATGCTCTTCATGAGGCCGTTCTCGTTGATGAGCAGCTTGTCCGCGAAGACCTGCACGCGCACGAACGGCTCTCCGCCGATGAAGGAGTAGCGTCCGAACTGCTGCTGCGTTGTGTCGACGGACTCCATGATGTAGCCCTTTTTCTCCCCGACCAATTTATAGTAGACGGAGACGGGGGTATCGAGATCCATCGTCAGCTCGGTGGAGACGGTGATGAGATTCGCCGTCTCGGCATAGGAAATGAACGCTTCTTTTGTCGGTGTCAGTTTCATCCGTTGATCTCCGCGACGACTTCGCCTTCTTTACGGCCGAGGATCCAGCCGAGTACCTTGAGCTCGGCGTAGAGCATCTGCTGCTGTTCGCGGATGTTCTCGCGGCTGTGCCTTAGCTGTTTGTACTGCTTGCGGCCGAGGTTGTAGCGCGCGAGGATCTCCGCTTCGCTGCGCATCTTGTGCCTGCCGCCCGCGTGCATGCGCACCAGCTCCTCGACGTCCGCATCCGTATAGGTCGGAGGAGGCGGCGGCGCGGCCATCTGTTTCACGAGATTCGTGATGTCCTGATCGCTCATTTCCATATCGTTTTCTCCTTTCGCAGTTGATGTCACTGTGTAGCGTTTCTCGGGCGGGGCGTTTTATACCGCGGCACCGTGCGCCTCGAGATAACGGATCATGGCGTCCGCGACGCGCTTTGCGTCCTTGACCACTTGCACGACGTTCCAAGGGCCGAGCACCACGTCGCCCGCGGAGAACACGCCGTCGCGCTCCGTCATGCCGTTCTCGTCGACCTTGACCAGTCCTTTTTCATTGAGCGTGATGCCGGTCGTTGTGCGGACGATCTTATCCTTCGCCGCCTGACTTGCCGCGATCACTGTGCTGTCGGCGGGGATGAGATACGGCGCACCCTCGCTGATGAGCTTTTGATCCTCGTCAAAGACGCGGTCGTACATCATCGGTCCCTCGGGCGTGACGGAGTGAATGCCCTTGGCATACTGGATCTCGCAGCCGTCCATGAGCGCGTATTCCAGCTCGCGCTCGCTCGCGGAGATGCCGTTGCGCCGCGCGTAGATCGTGACGTAGCGGCTGCCCTTGCGGATCGCCGTGCGCGCCACGTCCATCGCGGAGTTGCCCGAGCCGATGACGGCGACGCGGTCGCCGAGGCGGTAGACGTCCGGGTTTTGCAGGTAGTTCACGGCGAAGTGGCAGTTGCCGAGCGTCTCGCCGTGAATGCCGAGCGTTTTGGCGCGCCACGCGCCCGTTCCCATGAAGATGGCCTCGTATCCGTCGCGGAAGAGATCGTCCACGCTGAGCGCGCCGCCGATCGTCGTGTTCGGCCGGATGTGAATGCCGAGCGTGTGCAGTTTTTCTGCGTAGCGGTCGATCGTCGACGGCGGCAGGCGAAAGTCCGGGATGCCGTAGCGCAGCATGCCGCCGATCTTCTGCATGCGCTCAAAGATCGTAATGCCGTAGCCCTCCTGCGCGAGTTTGACGGCAATGACGATGCCCGCGGGTCCCGCGCCGATCACCGCGACGTTGTGGCCGTTGTAGGATTTGCGCGTGAGGACGAGCTTGTCGAGGTAGGTGTCCGAGATATAGTGCTCGATGCTCGAAATCTGGATCGGTGCGCCGCCGCGCTTCGCCTGGATGCAGTTGCCTTCGCACTGCGCGTCGTGATCGCATACGAGGGAGCAGAACACGCTCATGGGATTATTGTCGTAGAGCATGGCGCCTGCTTCGTTGATCTTGCCGTCGAGGAACAGACGGATCATCTCGGGGACGTTGGTCTGCACCGGGCAGCCCTTGACGCGGCAGAGCGGCGTCTTGCACTGGAGGCAGCGCCGCGCCTCGTTGATTACATGAACAGCCATGATAAAGAGGTTCCTTTCGTTGGATCGCTTCCTAAAAACGATTGTATACACATGTGCAATTATACCATATTTTGATTTTGATACAAAAGAATTTTGTTATTATTGATCATTGTATTTCCGGGGGAGACGCGGCCATCGCATTTTGAAAAGACGGCAACGCGCCTTTTCCTAACTTGAGCAAAGGGTACGAATCTTTTTTATTATTAAAGTGCTATGATTTTACATGAAAACGGCTTGTTAATAGAAGGGAAAAGTGATAGTATGATGAACGTCCATGAAGGGAATGTTGCTTGGAAGGAGAGCGAAAATGCAGTTTAAGTCGATACGGACAAAATTTCTCGCATCCATTTTGCCGGTGATCCTCATCGGATTCCTCGTGTTCTTCGGCGTCAGCTACACGATGTCGAGCAATATGCTTGACCAGAACGCGGAGACGATCGGCAAGGGCGTCGGGAAGCAGGCGGCCGTCGAGATCCAGCGCGTCTTCGACACCAACGAGGTTCATCTTGAGATCCTCGCCCGTGAGGATGCGATCATGCACGGCGACGATGCGGCTAAGCTTGCTAAGCTGAGGGAGGTAAAGCAGGAAACGAAGGTCTTTGCCAATATCGGGTACGTGGATGTCAACGGTATTGGCTTCGATGTGGACGGCAACCAGCTCGACCGCGCGAATCGCGACTACTTTAAAAAAGTCATGCAGACACAGCAGACGGTGATTTCCGAGCCGGTGATCTCGTCCATCACGGGGAAAGTCATCGTCGTGGTATCGGTTCCGGTGAAGGAAAACGGAACGACGACGGGCGTCGTCATGGGGACTATTGACCTGTCAAGCTTTAACGATACCCTTGCGGCGATGGCGACGTATCGCACGGGGCAGCTGGTCGTTCTGGATGAGACGGGCATCGTCATCATCCATCCGAAGGAGCCGGAACAGGTCGGCAAGCTCGATTTCAGCAAGGAAGTCTCGAGCGTTCGGATTTCCCCGAGTCTCGTCGAGGCATTCAAGAACGTCATCGATAAGAACGAGCCCTCCGTCGCGCACTATCAGCGCGAATCGGGCGAGGCCATGACGGGCATTCTCGTGCCGATTCAGCTCGACGGACGCCGCTGGGTGGTCATGTCGGAGGCATCGGACAGCGAGATCCTCGCGGCCGCACACAATCTGCTCATCATTCTCTCGATCCTGACGGTCGTCATGCTGATCGTTATCGCGGCCATCATCTTCTTTATCTCGCACAAATTCGCGGATCAGATCCAGCGCATCGTGCGCGTCTGCGACATTCTCAACAGCGGCGATCTGCGCGATACGCCGAAGACTGTTACATCGCAGGATGAGATGGGCCAGCTCTCCGACGGATTCATCCAGATGCGCCGGACGCTCAACAAGCTGATCAAGGGCATTCAGGCGAACGCGGCCGATCTTTCGACCTCGGCGGAGGCGCTCACGGACGCATCACAGCAGTCCGCGGAGGCGTCCAATCATGTGGCCGTTTCCATCACCGAGATCGCCGAGGGCGTCGAACGGCAGTCCGAGTCGTCGCAGTCGGTCGCGGATGCGGCGGCAGCGATCTCGAACCATGCGGCGGAGATGTCGCAGCGTGCGGGCGCAGTCGCGGAGGTCACCAACGAGTCGGTCTCACGCGTCCAGGACGGCCGCCGGTCCATCGATGAAGTCGTCAACTACATGCACCAGATCAAGACGGGGTCTGAGACCGTGGAAGGCGCGATCACGGCCCTCGGCAAGAGTTCCGAGGAGATCAGCCGGAGCGTCGAGGTCATCGCCGGCATCGCCGAGCAGACCAACCTGCTCGCGCTGAACGCCGCAATCGAAGCGGCGCGTGCGGGCGAGCACGGGCGTGGATTCGCGGTCGTGGCGGAGGAGGTCCGCAAGCTCGCGGAAGAATCGGGCGAATTCTCCAAGAAGATCACGGAGACGATGCAGTCCATTCAGGGCGATATGGACCGCGCGATGGAAGCCGGGAAGCGCGGTACGGAGGACGTTGCACGCGGGCTCGCATCCGTGCAGGAGGCGGACGGCGTATTCCAGTCCATCTACGAGGCGATCGGCAAGCTCGGCGACGGCGTGAAGAACATCACGGACGGCATTCAGCAGATGGAGCACGAGACGCAGACGGTGCGCAGCCAGGTCGAAGAGATCCAGAAGGTCAGCGCGGCGAATGCGGACAATGCCCAGAACGTCTCGGCTGCGACCGAGGAGCAGTCGGCCTCGATGGAGGAGATCGCAGCGTCGACGCGCCGCCTCTCAAACCTCGCGGACGAACTCGCGGGCGAAACGAAGAAGTTCAAACTCTGATAGAAAACAGTTGTCTCAAAGGGGGCTGCCGCACTTGCGGCGGCCCTCTTGCTGTTGTATGATAGGGATATATACAAGGAGGCGGTTTCATGGGAAAAGCAATGATCATCGGCGCGGGCGGCGTCGCGCATGTCGCCGTGCATAAATGCTGTCAGAATCCGGAGGTATTCGAGGAGATCATGATCGCATCGCGCACGAAGTCCAAATGCGATGCGCTCAAGGAAAAGCTCGGCGGCGGCAGGACGAAGATTCAAACGGCGGCGGTGGATGCGGACGACGTGGCCGCGCTGACCGCACTCATCCGGGAGTTCCGGCCCGCGGTGGTGCTGAATCTCGCGCTTCCGTATCAGGATCTGCACATCATGGACGCGTGCCTTGCAGCGGGCGCGCACTATGTGGATACGGCGAACTACGAGCCGGAGGACACGGCGAAGTTTGAGTACAGCTGGCAGTGGGCGTATCGGGATCGATTCCGCGCGGCGGGACTGACGGCGCTGCTCGGGTCCGGATTTGACCCGGGCGTCACGGGCGTATTCAGCGCGTATGCGATGAAGCATGAGTTTGACGAGATCAACTACATCGATATTCTCGACTGCAACGGCGGCGATCACGGCTATCCGTTTGCGACGAATTTCAACCCCGAGATCAACATTCGCGAGGTCTCCGCGAACGGCAGCTATTGGGAAGACGGCAGGTGGATTGAGACGAGGCCAATGGAGATCAAACGTGTCTACGACTTCGCCGAGGTGGGGAAGAAGGACATGTATTTGCTCCATCACGAGGAACTTGAGTCGCTCGCCCAGAACATCAAGGGCATCCGTCGCATCCGCTTCTTCATGACGTTCGGCGAGAGCTATCTGACGCATCTGCGCTGCCTCGAGAATGTCGGCATGACGTCGATTGAACCGATCGACTTCGAGGGACACAAGATCGTCCCGCTGCAATTCCTCAAGGCGGTGCTCCCCGACCCCGCAAGCCTCGGGCCGCGCACGAAGGGCAAGACGAACATCGGCTGCATCTTCCGCGGGAAGAAGGACGGGAAAGAGAAGAACTACTACCTCTACAACGTCTGCGATCACGAGGCCTGTTACAAGGAAGTCGGCGCGCAGGCAGTCGCCTACACGACGGGCGTGCCGGCGATGATCGGCGCGATGATGGTCATGACGGGCAAGTGGAAAAAGCCGGGCGTCTATAACGTCGAGGAGTTCGATCCCGATCCGTTCATGGACGCGCTGAACCGGTGGGGGCTGCCGTGGCAGGAAAACCGCAGTCCTGTCTTAGTGGACTGATGGAGACCCGAAACGGTGCGTGGCGCGCAGAGTGGGACGCTGTTCCGACGCCCTCCTATCTCGTCTATGAGGACCTCTTGACGCGCAATCTCGAAATCCTCGCGGGGCTCGCGGAGCGTACGGGGGCAAAGGTGCTGCTCGCGCAGAAATGCTTCTCCATGTATTATTACTATCCGCTGATCGGGCGGTACCTTTCGGGGACGACGGCGAGCGGCATCTACGAGGCGCGCCTTTCGCGCGAGGAGATGGGGAAGGAGAACCACGTCTTTAAGCCCGCCTATGAGGAGCGTGAGATCGCATCGCTCGCGTCGATCTGCGATCACATCGTCTTTAACTCCTTTGCCCAGTGGGAACGGTTCGGCGTGGCGGCGCGCGCTGGGGGCGCGTCCTGCGGGATCCGCGTCAACCCCGAATGCTCGACGCAGGAGCATGCGATCTACGATCCGTGCGCGCCCGGCTCACGGCTCGGGGTAAAGCGCGCGGATTTCCCCGAGACCCTGCCGGAAGGGGTCGACGGCCTGCACTTTCACACGCTCTGCGAGCAGGGCGCGGATGCGCTCGCCGTGACGCTTGCCGCCGTTGAGGAGAAGTTCGGCAGCTATCTGCATGGGCTTCAGTGGCTGAACTTCGGCGGCGGCCATCACATCACGCGCGCGGACTACGACATCCCGCTGCTCGAATCGCTCGTTCGGCATGTGCGGGAGACGTATAATGTCGCCGTCTATCTCGAGCCGGGAGAGGCGGTCGCGCTGAACGCGGGCTTCCTCGTAGCCTCCGTGCTCGATGTGCGGGGGGACGGCAATGTGATCCTCGACACATCCGCCGCCTGCCATATGCCCGACGTGATCGAGATGCCGTACCGCCCGCCCGTCGTCGGCGCGGGGGCGCCGGGGGAGAAGGCCCATACCTATACGCTCGCGGGACCGACCTGTCTCGCGGGCGATACGATCGGGACCTATGCGTTCGATGCGCCGCTTGTTGAGGGATCACGCGTCGTGCTGGGCGATATGGCGATCTACACGATGGTGAAGAACAACACCTTCAACGGCATGCCGCTGCCGCACATCATTGCCGTCGATCCGTCGGGCGCGTGGGAGATCGTCCGCGCGTTTGGCTACGATGATTTTAAGATGCGGCTTTGAGTTCGTATGACTTTGACATTCTGAAAGAGAACAGCAGGTACGCGCTGTGCCCGCTGTTTTTATGTGATAAATAAAAAATATGGACTTTTAACTTGTGTTTATCGTGCGCGGCTCCTATAATATTCTTAGAAGGATGGAGAAAGGAGCGGATACGATGGGCGAACAGCATGATGCGGCGCTCAGCCGCAGGAACTTCCTCAAGGGGGGCGCGCTCGCACTCGGCGGATTCGTCGCCGCGCCTGCCTTGCTCGCGGGCTGCGCGCGCAACCCCGACGATCACCTCATCCCGCCCGCGCCGCCCGCAGAGCCTCCGCCGCCGCCCGCGTGGCTCGGGACGGCGCCGGAGATCCCCGACGGCAAGATCGCGGCGGAGCATACCGCGGACGTCGTAATCGTCGGTGCGGGCCTTGCGGGGCTGACGGCCGCGCGCGCCGCTTCGGAACACGGCGTTTCCGTCTGTGTTTTGGAGCGGGCGAGCACATGGCAGTGCCGCAGCGGTCAGTACGGTACGATCGGCAACCGCTATCAGCGGGAGCTCGGCATCACGTTCGACAAGAACGAAGCGATCCTCGAGAACATGAAGCAGATGGGCTACCGCAGCGATCAGCGCATGTGGAAATACTGGGCGGATCACAGCGGCGCCGATTTTGACTGGATGCTCGATCTCGCGCCCGCCGTCCATCTGATGAAGGAGACGGACACGGAGCTCGATCGCTCGAAGATCAACCTCATGATGATGCACTATCCGCTGCCCCCGGGCTACAATCGTGCGGAGGAGAACAGCCCGACCTACCCGACGGTTATGACGCTCCTGCCGAGTCAGGAGCCGCTGCTGAAGCTCGTCTATGAAAAATGCCTCGCACAGGGATGTGAATTCCTTTTCGCAACGCGCGCGCGCAAGCTCGTCCGCGCGGAAGGGGACGGGCGCGTGACCGCCGTGATCGGCGAGGACCTGCACGGGAATTTCGTGCGGTGCATGGCGCGCAAAGCCGTCGTCCTCGCGACGGGCGATTACGGCAACAACAAGGCCATGATGTCGCACTTCGTGCCGTGGGCGGCCGACTACATGAACGTCTTTCCGAACCGCGACGCGTGGGACAGTCCGACCAATACGGGCGACGGACATATCATGGCCGCGTGGGTCGGAGGGAAGATCGAGGACGGCCCGCACGCGCCGATGATCCACACGCTCGGCGGACCGCTCGGCGTGGACGCCTATCTGCTGCTGAACGACGACGGCAAGCGGTTCGTCAACGAGGACATCGGCGGGCAGCAGCTTTCCTGCGCGATCTATCGGCAGCGCGGCGACTATGCGTGGCAGATATTCGACGCGGATTTTCCGCAGCAGCTTAGTGCAATGGGCGTCTCGCACGGCAGCGTCAATCACTGTGTACCCGCCGCCGAGAATCCGAAGCTCCCGCCGGACTGCCAGTGGGCGATCGGCCGTACGTCCTACACCTCGGTGGAGGACGTGGAGCAGACGCCGGGACTCGTGAAGGCCGGTACGATCGAGCAGCTCGCCGCGGCGCTCGCGCCAAAGCGCCCCGATGTGCAGCAGACGATTCTCTCCGAGATCGCGCGCTACAACGCACTGGCGCACGCACATCACGACGCGGATTTCGGCAAAGCGGCGAAGCGTCTCTTCCCGATCGAAAAGGCGCCGTTCTATGCGGGAGAGATGCTGGGCGGCGCCCTCCTCGTGAACATGGGCGGTCTGACCGTGAACCCCGAGGACGGCAATGTTTTGGACAGGCAGTATCATGGCATTTCGGGCCTGTATGCCGTCGGGAACACGCAGGGCGGCCGCTTCGTCGGGGACTATCCAGTCGTGACCGCGGGCGTCAGTCACGCCTTTGCGCTCGTCTACGGGCGCCTCGTCGGCAACGTCGTCGGGCAGCTGTGAGGAGGGTGTATGATGCGATTCTTATCGAAACTCAAACAGCCGCGCGTCGTCCTGCTCCTTCTCATCTGTATGGCGGCGCTCGGGTTCGGCGGACTCGCCGCACTCTCGGCCATCAGCGCGAAGCCCGCGTTCTGCGCGACCTGTCACAACATGCAGCCCGAGTACGACAGCTATACGCAGGAGGGATATCTTGCCAAGGCGCATGCGGATATGGGGGTGACCTGTCACGACTGTCATAAGCCGACGCTTTTGCAGCAGATGAACGAGGGCTGGCTCTTCGTCACGGGCAACTACGAGAATCCGATGCCGAAATATGGATTTACGAATGAGCAGTGCTTCTCCTGTCACAGCTTCGAGGAGATCAAGCGCGCCACCGCGCACTACGGGAAGGAGAACCCGCACGATCCCGTGCATCTCGCGGGCAACGAGAATCCGCAGCAGTGCATGGACTGCCACAGCATCCACCACAAGCAGTCTGCCAAGAAATGCACCGCCTGCCACGATGTGCATTGGAAACTGGATGCCAGCTGGCAGCAGTAGATAGATCCCGCCGCAGCAACGGGTCCGTCGTATGATTTTTTCGTACGACAGGCTCTTTTTTATGCCGAGGATATATCAAAATCTTGTCATGGAAAATCTTTTCGTAGTATAATAAGAACAAGGAGATGAGGCACGCGATGAAATCGGGGAACCGCAAGTACAAGGATTCGCTCTTTCGGGATATATTCAACGATCCGTTGCGCCTGCCCGGCCTCTACGATGCACTCGAAGGGATTACGGCATCCCCCGATGAAATAAGGCTCGCGACCATCGACGAAACGCTGTTTTCCGGCATCAAGAACGACGTGAGTTTCTTCGTGCGCGACCGCCATGTGCTCCTCGCCGAGCATCAAAGCACGATCAACGCGAATATGCCCCTGCGGCTCGCGATGTATCTCATGGAAATCTATCAGCAGTATGTGCCTGCGGATACAGTCTACAAGAAAGAATTGATCCCGCTTCCCGCGCCGCGTTTCTATGTGTTCTACAACGGCATAGAGGAGATGCCCGATCAACAAACATTACGGTTGTCCGACGCCTTCGGCGAAGTACGGGGCGCGATGGAACTCGAGGTCGAGGTCATCAACATCAATGATACGCCGGAGTGCCCGATCCTAAAAAATGCCACGAACTGAGGAGTTACAGTGTGTTCATCGCTAAAGTGCGCGAGCGCGTCAAAAATGGAAGTATGCTCAAACCCGCAGTCATCGACGCAGTAGAGTTCTGTATCAAGCATGATTATCTGAGAGATTATTTCCGAAAAAAGTATGAGGAGGAGGTTTTCGATATGCTGAATTTCGCTTGGGATCAAGAGCGTGCGCTCGAGGTGCGGGCCGAGGAAGCCATGGAAAAGGGCTTGGAGGAGGGCTTGGAAAAGGGCCTGGAAAAGGGCCTGGAAAAGGGCCTGGAAAAAGGCCGGCAAGAAGGCAGAGAAACGGAGCGGATCTTTTCCATCCGCAGCATGATGGAAGGGCTGGGGCTTTCTATGGAAAAAGCAATGGATGTTCTGCAAATCCCGGCGGCGGAACGTACGAAGTATGAGATGATGGTCAAGGCGTGAAGAAATAGGGCATAGGACACAGAAAAAGCAGGCGAATCCGCCTGCTTTTTCTGTTGCAATATGCGCCAAAATCCCGCGTCAGAATTTATAGGTTACCTGCACGCGCGCATAATCCCCCAGTTTGAAGTTCTCCGCGCCGTAGAGGGTGTCGCGTTTCCCGATGCCCTTCGCGCCGAAGGTGTAGAACGCTTCGACGAGGAGGTTCTGCATCGGGACGTAGCCCGCGCCGACGGTAAAGCTCTTGATGCCGTCGATGTAGCGGTCGGGGACGCCCTCGGTGCCGTTGCCGCCGAAGAACGATCCGTGTTCGAAGTATTTATAGTCGACGAATGCGTTCCAGCTGCCGGGGCGGTCGGTGTCGCTCGCGCCGATGTCGCAGCGCAGCACCCAGAACGTGGGCGCGCTGCCCGTGCGGCGCCCGTCGATTGTGTACTTTGAGGTATTCGGATCGTGTGTGTAGACGGTCGATCCGTTCATCATACGGCCGAAGTCGGTCATGTTCCGCCCCCAGTCGGCAGTGACGCGAATGCGGCTATTGACCTGCCACGCGGCGCCGAGCCCGACGACATTTGCGAGGCGGTCATAGCGATAGACGTCGTTATGGTCGCCGTTTGCGAATGCCATCTCGTGCGCGCGGTCGCGCACGGAGCGCAGATAGAATGCCGAGACGCCGACGGCAGGGCTGAGCGCACGCTTCACCTGCACATAGGCGGCGCGGTGCAGGCCAGGCGTGCGGTCGCGCTGCAATACCGTACCCACGACGGGGATGATGCCGCGCAATTTGCCGAAGAGCGTCTCCTGCAAGGGAAGCGTGCTGTCATCCTCCGGCCTCCAATTGTTGGCGATGATCTCCAGCACCCGCTGCGCGGCGAGGCTCACATCCGCGCGGCGCGGCAACGTTCCGTACATCCCGATGCCCGAAAGGGGGCCGGTTTGCACAAATACCATCGCCCGCTGCTGCCGGTAGTGCTTATCCCAAAGGCCCGCCGTCGCGCGCCTGCGCGCTTCCGTCCGGTCGAAATGTTCAAAGTCCGTCGTCCAATCCACATCGCCGGTACGCAGCGTATCGCCAAACCTGCTCTCCAGATCCAGCTGCTGCATGACATGCGTGCCGCGATACGCGCCGTAGCCCGTAAACTGATAGGACAGGCGATACGTCCCCCGCGGGAGGAAGGCGGACGAACTTTCGCGATCGAGTCGATACGTCGTATCCGCGCGGTGCGACTCGATCGCGCCCGCCACGGCGCCGTCCCAAATCTGCTCGGCGCGCTGCTGCATCGCCGCAGCGTCGAATGTATCCCAGTCGGACCAGCGATCCGTATCGCTTCCAAAGACGTGATCGCTCCAGCGGTCTTGGATCCTGCGGTAAAAGGTGTAGGTCGCGTGCGAGTTGACATCTTCCGCCGTGACCTTCTCCCACGCGTAGGTATCGGGGATGCCGCTTCCGCGCTGATTATCCGGAGATTGCAGCCTCCGCTCAATCTTCCGATAGGCGTCCGGTGATACCGCCTTGATGACATCCAGGTAGGAGTTGATGATCTGCCGCTCCTCCTCCGGTGTTGTGGCATTCGTCAGCTGCCGGTAGAGGCTCTCGTAGGTGCCGGTTTCCTCCGCCGCGGTCTTGTAGCGCGATTCATCCCAGTTTCGCCCCTGCACATAGAGGTAATGAGAGGAACTATCCGAGCCGGCCGCATAGCCGAGCCATTCCCACTTCGTCGGCGCGCGCAGGAACATGCCGCGCGCCGCGTGCGTATACGCCGAGTCGCTGATGCCCGTATTGCGGTGGAAGTCGCCGTAGCCAAGGCGCACCTGCGTGCGCTCCGCCGCGTCCGTCCAGACGGCGCGCGCGCCGTCGTACTCCTTGTTATAATAGTACCCGGTGACGCCGATCGGCTCGGTGAAACGGCCGAGGCTCAGGTGCCAGGCCCCCGCGTCGCGCGCGAGCTCGAGTGCCTCGAGCCGCGCATGCCCGAGGCCACGCGTGCCCTCGGTGCTCTTGGCCGTGTCGGTATCCGCGCGCCCTGAGAGACTGCCATCCACGGCGATCCCTGTCTTCTCATCGATGCGCACGTCCGCGCCGACGTGCACGCGCTGCTCGAAACCGTGCGCGGCCTTGTCAAGGACGTTCTTCTCCGCGTCGCCGACGTACGAGTGCGGCGTCACGCGCGTCTCGGGCTTTTACCGGCCGCCCTGCACGTTCCAGCGCATGCGGTAGTCGCCGCGGATGCGCACGGGTGCGTCTCCGGCGACTGCATACGGCCGGCGGATGAAGCGCTGCATCATGATGTCCCGCGCCCCGGCGGCGATGTCCGCGGCGGTCCTCGGCCGCGTCCCGGTATTGCTGTCGGGGCCGAAGTGCAGGTTCACGCCGAGCCGATAGGTGCGCTCGGCGAATGCGCGGTCGTCGTCGCGATGATTGAGGACGTTGTCGATGCCGAAGTAGATCATCGCGTCGTCCGAGAGATCCTTCTGCACCATCAAATTCCAAATGCCGAAGCTCTTCGTCGCATATTCTTGCTTCTTGCCTTCGGAGAAGTGATAGACGCTTTTCGTCGCCTGCGGGTTGTCCGGATCGCGCGCGAAGGACACGAGGTTGCCCTCGCCCGCGAGCGTATTGCTGTCGAGCATGTCGATGTAGTAATCGCTCCATAGGGATGCGCGCCATTTCCCCTTCGGATTTGCGTAGGTGACGCCGATGTCGAGCTTGTGTCGCGGACGGTCGAGCAGGCGGCGTGGCATCAGGGGGGCGCTCTTATTGATCGCATGGAGGAACGTATAGCCGAGCCGTGCCGACCAGTGCGTGTTGAAGGTATGCCGCACCTCGGCCTCCAGGCCCGTGATCTCGGCGCGCCCGATGTTGCGGAAGCTGTAGAGCATATCGGACGGGTTGAACCAATCGTCGCCCTCGGGACGCAGCTTCAGCAGATAGCCCGTGAAGTAGCGCGTCATATAGTTCCGGATGCGGTTGTGAAAGACGCTCACGCGCAGCGCCGTCTTGTCCGTCTCCATCTCGTAGCCGAGGTCGATGTTGACGGATTTCTCGGGCCTCAGGTTCGGGTTGCCGATCCAGTAGTAGCCGAGGCGCGCGACGGCCGGATCAATCGGATGCCCCGCGTACATCTCCCAGTTGTAGTAGAGCTCGCCCATGCCCGGCTCCATATAGCCCGTGCCGAGGCTCGCCTTGAACCGGCGGCGCGCGTCACCGCCGATGCTGTGCGTCATGCCGAGGTTGAACGTCATGTTCGTGCCGAAGAGGCTCGAGCGGTCGACGCGCAGGATCGGCGCGAGGATGGTATCGCGGCTGAGCTGCCATGTGTCCTGCACGAAGGCGTTCTCGCGCGTGATCGTCGCACTGCCGACGCGCACCCGGTTCTGCCGTGCGTTGAATTCCTCTTTGAACTTCTTCCCGTTCAGCTTATATGCGCTCGTCGATGCAAGTGTATATGCTGACGGCGCGTAGTATTTTTCGACAGCCAAGTCTGTCGGATACGGGTTGTAGTTTTCCTCGCGCAGGCGCTGCGTCAGTGCCCAGAACGCCGCCCGCTTGTCCGCCGGCATATTGGCGGGCAGCGAATAACCGCTGCCGCCCCAGCGCAGGAAGTCCTCGTAGGTATAGTCCGGCACATCGATCCTGCCGTTCGCGCCGCGCCCGTAATACTCGAGCTCCTTGTCATACTGCGGGATGCCCTGCTCGTTGTAGCGGATGGCGTGGTCGTGTACGTTCGATGCGGGCGCGCCCGTGCCGGCTTTCGCGGTATAGAGGTTCTTGTCGTAGTCCCACGGGTCGATGCTCTTCACATAGGTCGCGGGCGCGCTCTTCAGGCGACTGCCCTTGCCCTTTTCGCGCGTGTAGCCGGAGCCGTAGGTGAGGAGGTGCTTATCGTTCACCTGCGTGTTTGCCGCGGCCTTCATCGTCCACTGGCGGTGGTTGATGTCGTCGATGTACTCGAGTGTGTTCTTGCCCTCGTATCTGGAGAAGCCGAAGTTCGAGGAGAGCGTGAGGTCGTCCTCCCTGAGCTTTGCATAGTCGAGCGAGACCTTCCAGTCGCTCGCCCCGTGCTCTCCCGTGTAGGTGATCCCGTAGGTATTGCGCGTGAGATCCCGGCCATAGCGGATCTGCTTCATGCGTTCAACGACGCGCTGCATATCCTCGTCCGTCTTGTCGATGTTAAACGAAATCCGATTGTGCGCGTCGATGTCGTAGCTGCCGACTGCACCGAGGTTCTTGAGCGTGCCGAAGAACCGCAGGAATGTGCGCGCGTCGCCGATCTCCCTGCCGAACAGATCAAAGCCGCCCGCCTCCCTTTTGCCGTAGATCGGCATGATGTCGCGTTTGCCGCCGTAGATGCCGAAGCGGAATTTGCCGATCGCGCCCGTATCGGCGCGCAGGAAGACGTTCGTGTAGGGCGTGGGGACGCCGTCCGACTTCGTGCGCGTGACGCCCGTCTCGCCGAAGATGATGTCCTCGACGGATTTGGCCTGTT
>CAUQAR010000018.1:0-17184 GCA_963515775.1 uncultured Selenomonas sp.
TCATGGCGGACTTCACGCCGCTCATGAGCTTCGTCTCGTAGTCGCCGTATTCGATCTCCTCCGCGGTCTTCGCGCCGAGCCCGCTGCTCTTGCCGGTACTGTCTAAGAGGACCTGATAGGTCTTCTGCGACTTGGTGATGCCGTCGGCGACGCGCGCGTTCAGCTGCAAGCCCTTGACAGTGCCGTCTACAATGTCCGCAGCGCTGTCGCCACGATAGACAAACCGTTTCGCGAGGGTCTCCGCGGCTTTTCGATCCGCCGCATCGTCGTTCCCGCTCACGGCGTCGGTCGCTAGCGTCAGTGTATTCTTCGTTCCGACGATCTTCTGCACGCTGATCCTGCCGTCGTTTGGCAGCGTGAGCGTGCCGTCCGCGGTCGCTGTGCCGCGGTATAGGACCTTCGCGTTGCCGCTGAAGTCTCCGATGCGGATCTCGCCCTTCGACTGCTGGTTGATCGTGCTGCCCCGCTCTGCGTTCAGCGCGGTCAGCTCCGATACGCCCGTCACATTCCACGTTGCGGTGGAACCGAGTCGCAGCGTGCGCGTGCCGCGCGGATCGCCCGCACGGAAGAAGGATACGCCGCTTGCCCCCGAGCGGATGCTGCCCGTAAAGACCGCATGATCGCCGAGCACAGAGAGATTGATCGCGCCGCCCTTGCCGACGATCTCGCTCGTGAGCGCAGAGTCCTTCCCCGTGAGGGTGAGATCGAACGTGCCCGACGTCTGCGTGATGTTGCCGGCGAGGGAGCTCGTCCGGCCCGCATCGGCGAGGCGGATCGTGCCGCCGTTATTCTCGATCGCGCCCGTGATGTCAAAACCGCTGTTGATCGTGACGGCGGCGCCCGATGCCGCGCGGATGCTGCGGCTGTCCGCGCCGCCGGTCGCCCTGATGACGAGACGATCGCCCGTCAGATCGACCTTGCTGTTCGCCGCGGCATCAATGCCGTAGTTCTTTGCGGTGATCGTGAGCGTCGTGCCGGAGCCGCCCGTCACGTCGACGGGCTTTCCGCTCACGGCGGCGATGCCGGTACCCGCCGTGATGGTCGTCGTCTTGCTGAACGCGTACTTACCGTCCTTTAAGACGCCGCCGAGCGCGTAGACCTTGTCCGTCTCCGCGTCGCCCGTGATGCCCTGCGTGAATGCCGTCGTCACCTGCGTGTCGGGGAGATCGATCGCGGGCGTATAGGTATAGCCGCCCCGGCCGTCGGTCTCGCTGAACGTGATCTCTTCCGAGCGGCTCACGGAAGAAGCCGTCAGCCCCTCGGCGATCTCCGTACGACCCGCGAGGTTGCGCTCGCCGGACGCATAGGCCGTATAGTAAAGTTTTTTCGCGAGTGCGTCGAGCGTCGCGCTCACGAGGTTCTTGTCCGCGGCCTTCGTCGACGTCGTATTGAGCCCCGCGCTGTCCGTGCGCAGGGTAATCGTGCTGCCGGGCGCCGCCTGTTTCACAACGAAGTCGCCGCCCTGCATCGTCGTCGGATGCGCCGCGTCGTGCGCATAGAGGACGCGCGTATGTCCGCTGTAGGCATCGACTGTGATGTTCTTCGCGTCCTTCTGCGCGATCAGGCCGGCGTGCGCCGCGTCGCTGCCGCCCGTGAGCTTCGTCACGCGGCTGCCGGCAAAGCTCGCGTCTGTGCCGGAGAGCACCTCGTTCGTCCACTGCGCGCCGTTTTGCAGATAGAAGTTGAACGTGCCTGTATCGTGCGCCGTAAAGCCGCCTGTCCCATAATCGTCCTTATGCACCGCATAGGTCGCCGCACCGTGCCATGCAGAGTTGGCGTCGGTGAGCGCGAGGTTGAGCACGCCCTTGTTCTCAAAGTCGACCAGTGTGCCGGGAGGAGAATACTCCGGAACTCTCTTTCCGTATTCGCGCGTGAGGTATATGTCGCCCGTGATATTCGTCGTCGTCGTGCCTGCGGCGCCGTTCTCCATGTTGATGTTGACCGTTCCCTTGTCGGCGCGCACCGCCGCGTAGTGCTTCGTGCGGTCCGCATCTTCGGCAGCTGTGATCGTGCCGCCCTTGACGGAGATCGTGCCGTTCGCCCCGGCGAGGGCAAGACCGCTGCCCTTAACGCCCGTGATGCTTACCTTATCATTGACGGTAACGGAGGAATCCTGCCCCGTCACGCGGATGCCCGCGGCGTTCATGCCGTCGCCCTTGCCGCGCTTCGCGTCAAGCCCCGCGATCGAGAGCGGACCGCTAAAGACAAGCGCACTGCGCTGCCCTTGGATATGCACGCCGTTCACAGCGTCGCCGTTCGTCGTGACCTTGCGGATGTAGACGGGCGCCGCGACAGTGAGGTGCGCGTCCGTGTCGGCGTAGATGCCTGCCGCCGCGCGTGTATCCGTATTCTCCGCCGTAATGTTCAGCGCTCCCGCGGGCTGTTCGTTCTTGATCGTGATGTGCTGGTTGTTGCCCGCGTAGATACCCGTCGCAATGCGATCGCTCTTTGCCTCGAGGTCGAGATTATGACCCGCCATATCGACGACCATCGGCGCATCCTTCGTCGTCGCCTGTTCGCTGAAGAGCGCACTCGCGATCGTTCCGCCCTTCGCGTTCGGCTCCTCCGCCCGCGCGCGCCGATCGGCGGTCAGCACCGTGCCGCGCGTAATCTCTTCGGTCGGGGTCGGCAGATCTCTCGGTGTGTAGAGATGCTGCCCCTGCCCGCTTGGTTTGTAGGTGAGCGTCTGCACTTTTTTCCGTACGCCCGGCGTCGTCAGTCCCTCGGCGATCTCGAGGATGCCCTTGAGGTTGCGCTCGCCGCTTACATAGCCCGTATAATAGAGCTTGTTCGCGAGCGCGTTGAACGTCGCGTTCATGAGGTTTTCGTCTGCGGCCGCGGTCGAATACATCTCGAGCCCCGCATTGTCGGTGCGCAGCGTGATCTCGCTGTTTGCCGCGGCACTCTTCACAGTGACATTGCCGCCGAGCACCTGCGTCGGATCACTCGCGTTGTGGCGATAGAGGACCATCGCGCTGCCCTTGTAGCTGTCGATCGTCAGATCGCCCGCATGCGCGTCCGTCATATCGACGATGCCCTTATTTGCGGCAAAGTTTCTCACATGGCTCGCGCCGCGTTCCTTCCACATCGCATTGCTCTCGAGGGAAAGGGAGAGATTCCTGCCCGTCGCGGCGCCCGTCCAGACTGCCCCGTTCTTTAAGAACGCGTTCAGCGCGCCGTCCGCCGAGGCATAATTGCCCGTCCACGAGGAGTCCTGCGTGCCGAGACCGAGATTGACAACACCCTGCGCGCCCGTGACGACATCGCCTGCGACGACCGTCTGACGCGCACCCGCGCCCGTCGCGGTTCCTGCGGCATCCTCGGCCGCATTGACATAGACTCTGCCGTCACGCGCGGCGCGCCCCTCTGCGCGCAGGGCGGTCGCGCCGCTCGTGCCGCGGATCGTGCCGCCAGCGAGGCGGGTGTCCGCGCCGGAGGCATGAACCGCTGTCTTTGCGCCTTTGCCGTCTGCCGTATCGCCATCGGCAAGAATATCGGCGCTGCCGTCCACCGTGATGGAGGAAGCCGCACCGGAGGAACCGACCGCCCGGACGACTGCACCGCTATCCGCCGCCGTCGTATCTGCGCGCAGTGTGAGGAGACCGCCGTCCGCGCCGCCGTTCCTGATGCTCACATGTCCGCCATCCACGGCGTAAAGCGCCGACGCCGCGCCGCCGCCCGTGCTCTCGGCCGTGACGCTCACATCGCCCGCGTTCTGTACGTTCACAGTCGCCTTTGCGCCCGCGGCGATGCCGGCGGTATGCGTGTCGCTCTTAGCGTTCAGCGTGAGCTTATGCTGTTTGAGGTCGATTTGCAGCGCTTTGTTCGGATCGACGTTCGAGACGCCCGCGCTCCGGCTATCCACTGCCGGGACGACGTGCTTTGCGGGCGTGATCGTCGTCTGCTCCTTCGTAAAGACGTAGCTGCCGTCCGCCTTGCGTACCCTTGCGGTCATATACTCGGTATCCGTGGCCGTGCCCGTGATCGCCGTATCGAAGTTGTTCTTCGTCTGATCGCCCGGGATGATCCCGCCCGCAGCATAACGGCCCTGTCCCGTGGTACCGTCAAAGGCGATGTCGCCGATCTTCTGAATCGTCGCCGAGGCCGTGAGGCCCTCGGCGATGCCGACCTTGCCCGTGAGCGCGCGGTCGCCGCTTGTATACCCCGTGTAGTAGAGCTTCTGCGCGAGCGCCGTGAGCACGCTGTCGGTGTTCGCCGCCGTCACGCCGTTGTTATCAGTGAGGAGCGTCGCCGCGCTGTCGTCCGCCGCCTTGCGGATGCGGATCTCCCCGCCGTCAAAGACGGTCGGGGTCGCGGTGTTATGCGTGTAGAAGAACTTCGTGTGACCGCTGTACCGGTCGATCGAGATCGGCTTCGCATCCTTTTGGAACACGACGCCCGCCTTTGCTGCGGTCGCGCCGCCCGTGAATTTCTCGACGTAGCTGCCCGTGAAGCCCGCGGGGGCGCTGTTGCTGTAGTTCGCATTCGTCCACTGTGCGCCGTTTTGCAGGTAGAGATTCACCGTGCCGCGATCGGTCTTTTGCGTGCCGCCATCGTCCCATGTCCCTTTCTCTGCGATGCTCAGGCCGTTCAGGTAGGACGTCGCCGTCGTCAGCGCGAGATCGAGACGGCCGTACCCATATGCGTCCGATCCGGTATAGAGATTGCCGTCGAGCTGCACCTCGCCGCTCCCCAGGATGCCGTTCTTGACGTTGACCGCGAGCAGCGCATTGCTGCCGCGCCGTCCCTCGGCGCTCAGGCTGCGGCCGTCGGTCGCGTTCTTGTTGACCGTGACCTTCAGCCCGTCGAGCTGCACCTTGCCAAACCCCGATTGGCGTACGCCGAAGCTCTCGTTTGCGGCATGGGTACGGATCTCCGTCATGCCCTTGACGCTGAACGCGGCATCTGACATCATATTGATGCCGTACGCCTTTTGCTGCCCTGCCGTCTGCTCCGGATTAACATTGAGGACAAACCGGCCGGCCTCGACGTTGACATCCTTGCCGGAGGTTGCATGTACCGCTGTGACGAACATTTGGCTCGCCGACTGCGGCTTGACGTTGACCGTGAGGGTATGCCCCTCCGCGTCGATCGTGAGTGGGCCGGAGCCGTCGTCGATCGCGCCGACGCCGCCCGCATAGTTCAGCGTCGAATCCTTCGTAAAGGTATAGACGCCCGTCTCCTTTTCGACGTTCGCGTTCTTGTACTCTGTGACATCGCTCGGCGTGATCTTCGCCGTGAACTCTGTCCTGTTCTGATCGGTCGACGGCGGCTGCGGCTGCGGCGCGTCGGGATCGTATTTGCCCTGTCCCGAGGACTCAAAGCTGAGCGCGCCGAGTTTCTTTGCCATGCTCGAGCCGGTCAGCCCCTCGGCGATCTCGAGCTTGCCCGTAAGGTTGGTCGGTTGATTGGTGTAGTCGCTGTAGGTGAGCTTCCGCGCGAGCGCCTTGAAGACATCATTCGTATTCGCATCCGTCACGCCGACGCTATCCGTGCTGAGCACGACGCCGCTCCCCGTCGCGGCCTTCTTGATCGTGACATCGCCGCCGTTGACTGCTGTCCCCGCATGCTTAAAGACGAATTTCGCATGGCCGTTGTAATCGTCGATCTGGATCGGCTGCGCGTCGAACTGGCGCACAATGCCCGCAGAGGCTTCCGCGTTGCCGCCCGTGAATTTCGTCAGATGGGATCCTGTGAAGCCGTTCGCGAGCGTGCCCGGCTGTACCTCATGCGTCCAGACGGCGCCGTTCGAGAGCGTGAGATTCGTTGCGCCCGGATTTGCAAAGGTCCCCGGATTGGCGAGATGAATTGCCCCCGTCCATGAGGAGTCCGCCGTCGTGAAGGACGCGTCGATCGTACCGACGTGGGTATTATCGCCCGCCCGCATATTGCCGACGACCGTAAGATCACGGCTCTTGTCCTTATTCAGCGTGACGTTGCCGGATGCCGCATAGACCGCCCAGTAGTTTTTGCCTGCGGCGTCATCCGATGCAGCTACGATCTTTCCACCGCCGATGTTAATATGTGTCTTCGCATCTCCCGACGTCATGGCGTAGAGAGCGACGCCCTTCACACCGGAAATATTCGCTTCATCTACGGTCACCTCGGCACCTTTGCCCGCACCGATGCCGTAGACATTGAATCCTGACGCGTGATCATTCTCTCCCGCAATTTCTCGAATGGTGAGTTTCTTCAGCGTGACTTTTGATTCTGTGTTCGCATAAATACCGTGTGCCTGCGTGTTTTTCGCCTTGACGGACTTGATGTCTACATGCGTGCCAATATTGACGACGGCCTTTTGATCCGCATAGATCGCATCCGCCATTTTATTACTCGTCTGCGCAACTTCCAGGACAAGACCGCCGTTGCCGGCACTGTCGTTCATCGTCAGAGTCTTTTGCTTGCCGCCATATACTCCGGCCGTATTGCGCTTATCCGACGTCATGCCGAGCGACAGCTTATGCCCCGCGAGATCGACCGTCAGATCCGTCGCTGCATTGCCGCTCGCATCAGTCGTATAATTTGCGAGCGCGGCATGTTTGGCATTGAACCCATTTGTCACATTCGCCTGCGTCAGCTGGCGCGTCTCATCGTTCGTCAGCGTATAGACGCCGGCCGTCGCGTCCGCCGCGGTGAGCGGTCGCTGAATGACGGTCGGCGGCACAAACGAATCCGCGCGTCCCCTGCCGTCGCTGTCGAACAGCATGTTTCGGTGGATGGCAGAGGTCGTCAGACCCTCGCCGATCGAGAGTTTCCCTTCGAGTTTGTCCTCCGCATGGCTCTTGTAGACGAGTTTATTGGCGAGTGCATCCAGCACCGCGTTTTGATTCGTCGCATTGACCCCGTTGGAATCGGTAAAGAGCGTGAACACATTATTCGTGCCGAGTGCTTTATCCACGACAATATCGCCGCCCTTGATCGTCGTGGGCGTCCCCGCGTCATGCCGGTAAACCGCGGCCGTATGGCCTCTGTAGTTGTCGATCGTCAGCGTGTCCGTATCCTTCTGATAGATGATGCCGCGCGCCGCTTCATTCGCGCCGCCGTAGAAGTTCGTCACGCGGCTCCTGCCGACGTAGAGATTTTTCGGACCGGTCTTTGCGCCCGCGCCCATATCCTCGTTGTCCTGATAGTAGCGCGCGTTGCGCCCTTCGTTGATCCACGCCGCACCGTTCTGCAAGTAGAGGTTCGCTGTGCCGCCGCTGTCGACAAGGCCATGCAGATACGAGCTGCCCGTCGTGAGCGCGACGTTCAGTTTGCCCGTGGAGAGCGCGAAGAGATCGCCGTCAAGACGCACATTCCGCGTCCCCGGCGTCACGCCGTCCGCCCCCGTATTCATGTTGATGGCGCCCTGATACGCGGCGAGGGCATAGTAGCTGTACGCCATGCCCGCGGGTACCTGAATGCTGCCGCCGCCGATGTGGACGGAGCTGTCCTTCGCGTTCGTCGTCACGCCGTTGCCGTAGACGGTCATATCCACATTCCCGGTTACAGTCACGTTGCTCTTTTCCACCTGCGTCAGGATGCCTGCGTTGTTGAACCGCGAGAAGACGTTCTCGCGGTTGATGGGGATGCCCCATTCGTCCGTGCTGGCGCCCGCGATCTTCAGATCGCCGTTGATGAGGATCTGCGAGCCTTCTTTCGCCTCGTAGGATTTCTCGCCGAGCCGGTCGCTCTTTTGCACGGCGACGCCGTTGCCGCCGTAGCCGCCCGACATGGAGATGTTGACGGGCGCGTTGATCGTGATCTGCCCGGCCTTGTTCTTCGCCGCGTCGAGCTGGATCGCGTTCGTCAGCGTGTTGCCGTTCTTCCAGCCCTTCGTGATGATATTGACCTCGGACGCGTTCACGGTGACGTTTTTGCCCTTGCTGGCATAGATGCCCGTCGGGTTGCCTACGGTGTTCTCCGTCTGAAGTGTGAGCTTATGCCCGGTCGCGTTGATCGCGACATCCTTCGTCGCGGCGTAGATGCCGGCGAGGACGTTCGTCGCCGCATTGCCGATCCGATCCTTGCCGATGTTCACGAGCGTATCGGTGCCGTAGGCTTGCGATGCCGTCAGCGGCGCGGTCACGCCGCCGCTCTGCCAAACAGCATGCGGATTCGCCGCCGGTGCGGACGCAGTGCCGCCGAGCTCGGCCGGCAGCGCGAGGACGACGGAGGCCGTCGGGCCGTAGACATGATCCGGTTCGAGCATGGTGATTTTGTTGAATCTCTTGAACGCCTTGTTTTCGGCGAAATCCTTCGCCGCCCACTTGTACTTCTCTGTGGCATCGCCGTCCGTGTAGGCGCGCAGGCTGTCGCCGAGCTCGAGCCACAGACGCTTCGTATAGTACTCGGCGTTGAGCTTACCGAACCAGCCCTCTTCCTGCGTGACGGAGACGATCTCCGTCCAGTCCTGCGGATGGTCGGAGAGCAGATTGGACACAGTCGTCTGGTAGACCTTCGCGTCGATCTGACTGCCGTTCGGATTCAGATTGTACGTCATGACATACGCCGTGCCGTTCGGCAGCGTCTTGACGTCGCGGAAGTCCTGCCCCGTCGCCTTGACCTGATCCGGCACGTTGATGCGGCGCTGCGCCGTGCTCGTCAGCTTGCCGTTCTCATCGACCTGCGCCACGTTGACCGCGGTGTAGTGGACGTTGCCCTTCCCGTCGTAGTGCTGATAGCCGCCGATGCAGGAGACCATGATATAGTCGTTGAACTTGTTCAGCCGCCCCTGATCGATGTTGCGGCTGATGCGCGTGTAGCTGCCGAACTTCAGGCTGCCGTCGTCCTGGATGTCGTACTGCATGAGGAAGCCGTCGTCGTAGGGGTCGTAGTTCGCCAGCGGATTGACGGACGCCGCCACATAGAGCTTGCGCCCCTCGATGAGCAGCGCCTCGCCGTGTACCCGCGCGAGGTTCGGATCGCCCGTATAGGTCTTGTCGTCGTCCTCGTTCCGGAACGTCTCGTTGAAGTTGTAGTCGCAGTATTTCTTGATGTCCTCCTTGAGATCGACGGCGGCCCGCTTGTTTTCAAATAATTTGTTCCCTGCATGTGAGGCGACACCGATTTTACCAAGATCGTAGCCCGTCACATAGATATGGCTGTCGCTCGCGGCGGCCGCGTGCGCGTTCGGCACGGCCGTGATTGTACCGCTGGCCTCTAAAGCCGCTGCGCCCGCGGAATTCGGGTCGAGCAGCATATTCGCCATGAGATCCGTCGTACTATATGTATACTGCCGCATAAAGATCTTGCTCTTGCCGCGCTGATGGAAGTTAAACGAGGCGGGGTCGCGGTTCAGCCCCTTGTACACGCCGACCATCGGCGCGGCGTCGATCTCCGTCGTCACACGCGAGCCGTTGACCGCGCCCATCTCGCTGTTCCCATAGTCCGACGGCACGGTCGAGATAAGCGCCGCCGCCCCCGCGGTCGAACTCCAAAGGAGACTGCCAAAGACGAGCGCGCCGAGCCGCAGCCGGCGACCCTTACTGAAATATCCGTTCATGTTCCTTCATCCTTCCCGATTAAAACTCATAGCGGAAACTCATATAGTAGCTGCGGCCCTGCAGCGGGTACTCGATATTGACAGCGCTAGGGTGGCTGTAGAACGCCTGCAAACTGTGTGCCTTCAGCTGCGGCCCGCGGTCGAACACATCGTTGCAGCCGAGCGTGAGCGTCATGTCCTTGCGCGGCGACCATTTCAGCCCCGTATTGAAGGTCATATACGCTTCCGTCGGGCGGCCGCTCAACTCCGGTTCCGAAGTCGTGATCGCATAATGCGTATAGTATTTGGACATATAATGCCCCTCGCCGAAGAACAGCCAGCGCTCCGTCGGGCGGTAAGTCAGACGGATATTGCCCTCCCACTCCGGCTGATAGGTCGGATGTACCTCGTACCATGGATAGTGGACCCCCGGCGAGGAGTCCTGCCGCTGCACCGAGATCTTGAGGTGCGTTCCTTCGAGATCGAGGTCGAACTTCTTCCAGTGAAAATTCGTCTGCAGCTCGATTCCATGCACTTTGCCGCGCACATCGTTGTAGAACGAGCTGTAGGTCAGACCCGCGCGGTAGAGCTGCAGCATGCGCTGCGTGTCCCGCCAGAAGTAGGTGAGCGTCGTGCGGTTCGCCGCGCCGAGGAACTTCCCGTCCCAGATCGCGCTGAGGTCGAACTGCTTGCCATACTCCGGCTGCGGGAATACGGATTCCTTGGCCACCCAATTCCGCGGCCGCGGCAGGATGCCCGCGCCGTCGCCCGCGATCTCGTACATGTTGAGCAGGCGGAAGTAGGTGCCGCCTGTCATGCGCATGGAGAAGTGATCATTAAAGACACGCTTCAAGGCAAGCTGCCATGTGACTTTTTGATCCACTTGACTGTCCTTCGGGTGGATCCAGTGATAGGTCTTACGCGGATCGAACCGACCAAACTGACTGTAGCCGATGATCTTCGACCGGTTGAAGCGGACGCTCGGCGTCAGCTGCCACGATCCGCGGTCGTCGAACGTGATCGTATCCTGCAGCTGCGCGTTGAAGATCTCCTGATCGTACTGATTGCGCATCTGCGCGTAAAAATTCAGATAGCCGGTCGCAACATCCTTAATGACGTCATTCAGTCCGTCGCCGTTGATCTTCATGCGCTCGTGCGAGAAGTTCATCTGGAAGTCGAGCAGATTGCGATTGCTGAGCTGGTAGCTGCCGTCGACCTGCACGTTGTACTTGTTCGATCGATAGCGGCTCCATCTGCGCATGGGAACATTTTCCCATTTGCGGTCCTCATTATAAATGTGTTCGGCACGGTAGTCCTTACTCTGGTGCAGGTAGTCGACCATCCAGCCCCAGTCGAGCCGCTCGTGCGAATGGCGGTTCTCTACCATCAGCTCCGAGGCGGTGATCTTCTGCCGGCGGCTGTCGAACCGGTATAGGTCTTTATCTCGATCCACCAACAACCCCGGATCGATAAGCTCGGCATAGGAGTTCGACGTGATCCATAGACTGTCCGGCAGATGGCGGTTGATGGTCTTATACGTCCCCTTGATCATCCAGTCCTTGTTCTGCCATTTGAGCATGGCGTCCGTGTTCTTATAGTCGTTGTATTTGCGCCAACGCCGCGAATCCTCCGCTGCCGCTGCTTTGTCGCTCAGCTCTGCAATGCTGTCGATGTAGCCTTGCCGCACCTGCTCCCACGCGCCGGGAAAATATGTACGATCAAAATCCTCTCGCTCCGCCTGCGTCATGGCCATATGTGTCCGCTGGTCTCTGATCAGCTCTTGATATCTAGCCCCGTTGAGGGAGTTATTCATCCACTGCTCCGCCGCATAGCTCCGATACGGGAAATCCCCGTCACGCGATTCGTGGTTGAACCCGAAAAGCAGACTGCCGCTGCCGACGGGCGCGGTGATCTCGACCGACGCCTTCTTCGAGCCGAACGAGCCGGGGCCGACCTCTGCCGAGCCGTGCGCGCCCTGCGGCTTCTTCGTCACGATGTTCACGACGCCGCCGATGAACGTCCCGCCAAAGCGCGCGGGGATATAGCCGCGGTAGACCTCGATGCGCTCGACGTTGCGAATGGGGATCGCGGAGAGATCGACCGCCGCGTCGCCGCCGAGGTTCGTCAGGACGCCGTCGATGAAGACGCCGACCTGCGCCGCCGTCGAGCCGCGCACGGTGACCGTCGTGTACTGCCCCTTGCCGTTCACCTCGCGCACATGCACGCCCGGCACCATCTGCAAAAAGTCCGGCAGGGACTTCTGCTCGCCCTTGAACTCCTCGGGACGGATGACCGTCACGGTACCGGGGGAGAGACTCTCCTCCCAGTCGGGGCGTTTCGCCTCGACGGTGATGTCGGGTGTGGTATACGATTCCGATGTGTCCGCAGTCTGCGGCGCGGCCGCCACAGGAGAGGCAAGCGTTCCCGCGAGCAGCATCCACAGAATGCCGGAAACAATCCTCTTTTTTCTCCATTGTCTTGACATATAAGAGCCTCCGTTCTCTTTCACGGTGATATGATGCTATGTTCAAAAGATATAGATAACTGCTCCGGTATCGAATCCCTTCTTCCAACGAAAAAATCCGTCTGCCCCCGCGCATACGGTTCAGACGGACTTCACCCCGATGAAAACGAAGTCCCGACACGGAAAAATCCGGTCGGGAACACACGACTCCTTCAGTCATAGACGTGATCCCCTACCCATCGCTCGCAGGTACCGGTTCTCTTGAGGTATGGCAAGAACCGACGGTGATGTTGAAACAGGCAAGTCTCCCGGCTCGGAATCATCGCGCGGCTGCGTCTTCCCAAGGATATCTCCTCAGTGACATGGTGCAGCGTTGCTCCTCCTCACGGTGGCGGGACCGCTTCGGCTTTGACCGAATTCCTTATGAAGTCTTTCGACACCTGTTCCCTATCATATATAATTTTTATACTTATATTAGCATTGTTTTTTTTTTTTTGTCAATAAAAATCTTCGATTTATATAGAGTTTTTAATCATAAAGTTGTGAGATGCTTGTTGCGATTTTGCTCTGAAGCCGTTCCATTTCATATGAAAGGTCGGCATTCGCTGAGAGAATGCAGTTGATTCTATGTACCGAATTTAGCACAATAGCCGAGAAAGGATGTGATCGGATGCTTGCGGTTAATTTTTCCACGCTACGCAGCCATCTTAAAACCTATTGCGATGCGGCGACGGCAGATGCGGAGGCGATCATCGTCACGCGCAGGAACGAGGACAACGTCGTCATGATGAGTCTCGAGAGCTATAACAATCTGATGGAGCACATCTTTCTCATGAGCAACAAGAAGAACTACGCGCATATCCTAGAGGGAATTCGTCAGCTCAAAGAGGGAAACGTCTCCGTAAAGACGATGCAAGCGACTGCGTTTTGATTCATAAATCGAATAGCTCCGCGTGAAGGAGATGCTTATGCCGTTTGTAAAATCAAAAGCCAAAGAGGAACACCGGCTTCTTGCGCAACTCGTCAAAGAACATCCGGAAGCAAAACAAGCACACAACGAATTTATACATCAGATCAATACCGTGCATACGAAATCTATACATCATGAAAATGGGTTACAATCTATGCCGCCGGCACCGGCATAAATGAGCAAAACAAAAAGGAGCTGTAACGAAATTGTGTAAAAACACGCTGTCGTTACAGCTCCTTTTCTTTGATCGTTTTATTTCTCCACGCGCACGCGGTCCATCTCCGTGCCGTCGGGCAGGAAGCACGCGATCTCGATGGCGCCCGCGCCGACCTCCATCGTGAGGTAGTTGTCGGTCTCCGGCTGCGGCAGCGTCACCTCGTCCATCGTGTGATCGACCCAGAGATTCGGATAGCGCACATTGCCCGCGACACCCGTGAGGATGTAGAGCGGGCCTTTTTTGTCCGGTCTCTTGGCAAAGCCGTAGATATGCCCGCGATTGCGATAGGTATGCAGATGCGCGGTGTAGACGATGTCGATGCCGAGCGCATCGAAGACGGGCATCCATATATTCCCGTCCTCACTGAATCCTTCCATACGCTCGGGACGCCCGTTGATGCGGTATTGCAGGACGTCCTTGTGCATGAGGACAATGTTCCATTTTTTCCGATGCGCCGCCATATCGCGCCGGATCCACGCGAGCTGTTCGTCCACGAGCCCGCTCTTGAAGTCCCCGATCTCCTGCTGCTGCGTATTGAGGACGACGTAATGCACGTCGCCGTAGTCAAAGGAGTAATAGTACCGCTCGAACTGCGCGCTCCCGTTCTTAGGCACGTCGAAGTAGCGGAGATACGCCTCCGGGAGACGCACCTGCCACGCGCGGTCGTATGTCTCGTGATTCCCCATGACGGGAACAAACGGAATCGCGCACTGCATCTCGCGGATCCCGGTGAAAAAGTCGACCCACTGCCCGCGGTCCTCGCCGTTGTCCACGAGATCGCCCACGTTGCAGAACAGCTGCGCGTCCGTGTTGCGCGCCCACGCGAGATGCGCCATCTGAATCCAGTCGGCGTAGTCGCTCGACTGCGAGTCCGGAAAGATGAGCATTTTGTAAGACTCGTTCTGCGCGGGTGCAAAGAGCCGCTGCCAATTCGTCGCCGCATCCCCCGCCGCAACACGGTACCGGTAGGAACCGCCGGGCGATAGGCCGTCGATCGCCGCGGTATATTGATGCACTTCGACACCGTCGTCGGAAAAGTAGTCCGCAGTCGCAGGGAAGCGCCGCACGGCGTCTTCCGCGGCGCCCTCCGTGCGCACCTCGACCACCAGTCCCTCAGGGGACGCCTCGGTCTCCCATATGATGACGCGCGTATGCCCCGGGTCCTGCGTGATGATCTGGCGGAGCCGCTCCACATAGAGAGACCCCGGCAGCTCGCGCGCCACGGTATCGAAGACACGGCCAAAGCTCCCCAGCCGGAGAACCGCCGCGCCGCCGGCCGCGAGCACGCCGGCTGCGGCCGCAGCCTTGATGAATGTACGGCGGCTGATATGCTGATGATCGCCCATATCGTTTTCCTTTCTATACATTTGGATCAATGTCATGGGACACACATGATAAACCTTCGTGTGCACTCTCAGTCAAGTATTTTTTGCGTGTCCGACAGGTTTCGGCGCGCTCCGGATATAACAGGAGGCGCGTTCATCCGCCGCGGGTATCCCGCCGCGGGCGCGCAGATCGATATACCGCCGCACGTCCACGCAACTGATGCGCCCGCCCGGGAGGTACCCGCCCGTATCGCAGGCGACGATGTTGTTCGGGAAAAAGAGCGGCGCCGTACGCGTGAGATCGCGCCGTTCTCCAAGCAGCTGTGTCGGCGTATGCCCCACGACGACGAGCGCGGCCCCGCGGTACCTCTCGTAGAACGGGCGGCGAATCCAGAGCATCTCCTGCGCATCGGACGCGCCGCCGTCTGGATGCAGCCCCGCGTGAACGAAGACGATCTCCTGCCCCGCGTAGGTCAGGCGAAAGGAGAGCGGCAGCGCGCGTGCGAAGCGAATCAGCGCCTCTGCCTCCGCATGCGGCAGTGTGGCAAGCTGCCGAAGCGTTACATCCCCGCCGCTGCACTGCCAAAGGTCCGCCGGATTGCCCCCATCGATCCCATGTGCGTCGAGATACGCAAGCATCATCGCCTCGTGGTTCCCCATGAGCGCATGCACATGCGCGTGCCGCGCCGTCTGTTCCCGCACAAACGCAAGGGCCTCGATCGGCGCGGGTCCGCGGTCGATATAATCCCCGAGAAAGACGAGCACATCCTGCGTATCGTCGAACGAAATCTCTTCCCATAGCGCGCGCAGGCGCGCCGCGTCGCCGTGGACATCGCCCACGGCCAAGATGCGCCAAAAAGACATCGCAGCCGCCTCTCTTCGTTTTCCTTATTATAACGCGCTCCGTCTGAAATAGAAATGGAACCGCGGCCGTCTCCTGTACATGTATTCCTGTGAAATCGTCCCCGCACCCCGCTGCGCCCGTTGACATTCGTCGCGGCGGGATATATGATATAGATGTCGTATTATGTCTGTGCATATGGGCAGGAGGATTTTGATGATCAAGCGCTATACGCGGCCGGAGATGGGGCATCTCTGGTCGATCCAGAACGAGTGGCAGACCATCCTGAACGTCGAGATCGCGGCGTGCGAGGCGATGGCGGAGCTGGGCGAAATTCCCGCCGCAGCCGTGGAGAACATCCGCCGCACGGCGAAGTTCGACGTCGCCCGCATCAACGAGATCGAAAAGACGACCGACCACGACATCATCGCCTTCCTCACGAATCTCGAGGAGAACGTCGGCGAAGACTCCAAATATATCCACAAGGGCCTCACCTCGAGCGACGTGAAGGACACGGCGTACTGCATCATGATGCGCGACGCCGCGGGGCTGATCCTCACCGGGCTGCGTAAGTTCCGCGAAGTCCTGCGCCGTCGTGCAGACGAGTTTCGCCATACGCCGTGCATCGGTCGTACGCACGGCATCCATGCAGAGCCGATAACTTTTGGTCTGAAGCTCCTCCTCTGGAGCGCCGAGGTCGAGCGCGACATCGAGCGTCTGACGCGCGCGCAGGAGATCGTCTCGGTCGGCAAGCTCTCGGGCGCGGTCGGCACCTACTCCAACATCGACATGCGCATCGAGGCACTGACGTGCAAGCGGCTCGGTCTCACGCCCGTCCGTCTTGCGACGCAGGTGATCCAGCGCGACCGCCACGCCGAGCTCGTCACGACGCTCGCGATCATCGCGGGCACGATGGAAAAGATCGCGACCGAGATCCGCAACCTCCAGCGCACGGATATCCGCGAGGCGGAGGAGTTCTTCAAGGCGGGGCAAAAGGGCTCGTCTGCGATGCCGCACAAGCGCAACCCCATCAACTGCGAGCGCGTCTCGGGCATGGCGCGGCTCGTGCGCGGCAACGCCGTCGCGGCGCTCGAGGATATGACGCTCTGGCACGAACGCGACATCTCGCACTCCTCAGTCGAGCGCGTCATCCTGCCGGACAGCACGATCAACGTGGACTACTGCCTCGCAAAGCTCACGAACATCGTCGACAAGCTCCTCGTCTACCCCGATGCGATGCTGCACAACATGGGGCGCACGGGCGGTCTCATCTACAGTCAGCGCATCCTCACGGCGCTCGTGGGCAAAGGCGTCATGCGGCAGACAGCGTATGTATGGGTGCAGCGCAACGCCATGAAGCGCTGGCTCGAAAAAGAGGATTTCCGCACGAATATCGAGCAGGACGCGGACATCTCACAGCATTTGACCAAGCAAGAGATAGACGGCTGCTTTGATTACAAGTATTTCCTCCGCAATGTGGATGAAATCTTCAAGCGTTTTGACCTGTAAGGGAACAGGTTTTAGTAAAAAGGGGATTGAGCATATGTCAACCATCGTTATCACAGGCACGCAGTGGGGCGACGAGGGAAAGGGAAAGATCGTCGACTATCTCGCGGAGCAGGCGGATACCGTCGTTCGCTATCAGGGCGGCTGCAACGCGGGACACACGGTTGTCTCGGGCGGCGAGGAGTACAAGCTCCGCCTGCTGCCGTCGGGCATCCTCTACAAGGGGACGCACAACATCATCGCAAACGGGGTCGCCTTTGATCCCGAGGTATGTTTGCAGGAGATGGACGCCCTCGCAGCGCGCGGCGTCGATGTGTCGAATATCCGCATCTCCGACCGCGCCCACGTCGTCATGCCCTATCACCGCCTGATGGACGGCATCGGCGACGCACAGCGCG
>CAUQAR010000019.1:0-16645 GCA_963515775.1 uncultured Selenomonas sp.
TTCCATGTCGACCGCATCGCATCCCTGCGAACGGTGCTTGCACGCATCAATCAGAAGGGCATTCTCGGCGATCCGAAGGTGCGCGCTGCGTTTATCAGCATGTGCGATCGCAAGTCCTACAATGAAGTGATCCTCAAGGGCACGTTCATTCCGGGTAAGGCCCCGGTACCGCCCTCGCTCGACTATGGATTTGATCAGCTCGTCGACCCGAACGCCTACAATGTCGACCGCGCGAATCAACTCCTCGACGAGGCGGGCTGGAAGGACACGGACGGCGACGGCATCCGTGATAAGGATGGCAAGCCTCTGAGCGTCGACTTCATCGTTTACAACAGCCGTGCGGAGCTGCCGATCTATGCCGAGGCCGTGCAGGCGGATGCCAAGAAGGTCGGTATTGACGTGAAGGTCAAAACGGTGGACTATAATCTCCTTGACAAGATTGGCATCAACGGCGAATATGACCTTCTGATCTCGAACATCACGACGGCGAATACGGGCGACCCGGAGATCTACCTCAACTGGTACTGGCGTACGAATATCAACGGCGACAACCCGCAGAACGGCTCGGGCTACAGCAACCCGGAATACGATGCGAAATGCGCCGCACTTGCCGTCGAGTTTGATCCGGCGAAGCGCCGCCAGCTCATGATCGACATGCAGCAGATTCTCCTCAATGATGCGGCATCTCTTTTCCTCGGCTATCCCGAGACGAACATTGTCAGCTCGACCAAGATTACGGGCGCGATCATGCACCCCGCGGACTACTACTGGCTGACGAACAAGATCATGCCGGCAGCGAAGTAAAATTTCTAGGACTATCAGGCGGGAGCGTCGGGGCGTCGTCCCCGGCGTTTCCTGCGTCATGAAGGGAAGGAGAAGCGCGGATGCAGATCGAGGTGAAAAACCTTTGCGTCGCTTATGAAGGCACGGAGATGGTGCATGATGTGAGCTTTTCGCTCGGCGCGGGCGAAGTGCTCTCCATTGTCGGCGAAAGCGGCAGCGGAAAGACGACCGTGATTCGCGCGATGATCGGCTGCCTGCCGCATGTGGGAGAAATCACGGGCGGCCGGATTCTGTTCGACGGCAAAGACATGGCACAGGCGAGTGCGGCGGACTGGCGCAAAGTCAGCGGCGGCACGGCGGCGATGATCTTTCAGGACAGCGGCAGCATGCTCGACCCGATTCAAACCGTCGGAGCACAGTTCGTCGAATACATTCAGACACACGAAGAAGTCGGTGCGACAGAGGCAGCGGAACGTGCGCAGGCAATGCTCGCGCGGATGCATCTCAACAATCCGGCGAATGTGATGAAAAGCTATCCGTTCGAGCTCTCGGGCGGTATGCGTCAGCGTGTCGGTGTGGCGATGGCGATGTTCTTTAGCCCCGCGCTGCTGCTGGCCGATGAGCCGACTTCGGCGCTCGACGTCACGACGCAGGCGCAGGTCGTCAACGAACTGATGGATATCTGCCGGAACGACGGCACATCGATCGTCATGGTGACGCACAATCTCGGCGTCGCCGCCTACATGTCGGATCAAATCATGGTCATGCGCTACGGCAAGGTTCTGGAACACGGGAGCGCCGCGCAGATCATCGAACATGCGCAGAGCGACTATACAAAGGAGCTGCTGCGTGCCGTACCGCAGATTGGAGGGGAAAGTTATGCAGCCGGAGCGTGAGGAAATTCTGCGCATCGATCACGTCACAAAACGCTTTCCCATCGCGGGCGGCACGGTGCTGACCGCCTGCGACGATGTGACGTTCCCCGTCTATAAAGGGGAACTGCTCGGCATCGTCGGCGAAAGCGGCTGCGGTAAGAGTACGCTTGTGCGTACCATGATGCAGCTGCATGCGCCGTCGGAGGGAAAGATATTCTTCCGCGGCGAGGAGATCACGGGACTCAAGGGCGAGGCGGCGCGCAATATGCGCCGCAACATCCAGATGGTCTTTCAGGATCCCAACACGGCGTTCAATCCGAAGATGAAGATCAAGGATATCATCTGCGAGCCGCTGCGCAACTTCGGGCTGCTCACGGGCAGCGCGCGCGACAAGGCGGCGGAACTCCTGCGGCTGGTCGATCTCCCCGAGGACTTTGCGGATCGATATCCCGCGAACATGAGCGGCGGACAGCGGCAGCGCGTGGGCATTGCCCGGGCGCTCGCGCTCGAACCCGACATCCTCGTCTGCGATGAAGCGACGAGTGCGCTCGACGTTTCCGTCCAGGAGAAGATCGTGGAGCTGCTCATCCGCATCCAAAAGGAGCGGGATCTAACCATCCTCTTCATCTGCCACGATCTTGCACTCGTCTCGATGCTGTGTACGCGCGTCATCGTGATGTACTTCGGCAAGGTGGTCGAGGAACTCGACGGCAAGGATCTCGCGCATGCGAAACATCCGTATACGCAGAAACTCCTCAAGTCCGTCTTCACCCTCCTTCCGAAAGGCAAGGCGCCGCGCATCGACCTCTCGGAAGATGTGCCGATCACGGCCTAAACAGAAAAAACGGAGCTGTCGTACCAAACGCATTTCATATGCGCCGGTGCGGCAGCTCCATTTTATTGTATGAGACTTGAAGAAAATATGTTTTACTGCAGCGCTTCTTTGAGCGTGTTCATATTCTTGCGCATCGTATCGATGTAGGCGTCCTTTGCCTCGGGCGTCGCCTCGCCCGTGACGACGGGATCGAGCGTGTAGATCTTCGCGCCCGTTTCGCGCGCGATCGTCTCGGCGGCGGCGGGGGAATACTGCGGTTCAGTGAAGAGCACCTTGGACGGCAGCGCGTTCACCTGCTCGATCGTCTCCTGCAGCTCGGCGGGCGTCGGCTCCGTGCCCGGCTCGCGCTCAACCACGCCGATGATGTTCAGATGGAACTCCTTTGCGAAATAGGGGAATGCCTCGTGGAAGGTCACGATATCCTTGTGCGGCACGTTGTCGAGTGCTGCGTGCATCTCGGTCTTGAGTGCCGTGAGCTTTTCGATATAGGCGGCGGCATTCTTCTCATAGGCATCCGCATGCGCGGGATCCGCTTCCTTCAGTTGGTCGGCAATATTGCGCACCTGCTGGATGGCGTCGGTCACGCTCAGCCATACATGCGGGTTATCTCCCTCCTTGTCATGGATGAGTTCAATGCCGCGCGAGGCGTCGATGACCTTGAGGTTCTTCTGCTGCTCGGTCACCTTGTCCATGAAGTCTTCCATGCCGGCGCCGTTGATCACGAACGCGTCCGCATTCTCAAGCGTCTTCATATCCTCGGTCATGAGCTGATAGTCGTGCAGACATCCGGTCTGCGGTTCCGTCATATTGTGGACTTCGACACCGTCAACCCCCTGTGTGATGTTGATGGTTGCGACATACATCGGGTAGAACGATGTCACGATGCGGAACGGTTCTGCCGTCTTCTTGTCCGTCGTCTGGTCTGCCGCCTTGTTCGCGCCGCCGCAGCCGACAAGGGCGACGGACAGAACGAGCAGCAGAATGGATAGAATCTTCGTTGTACTACGCATGGGTAACTGGTCTCCTTAGAAACTAAAAATTTGTGGGTTAAGTCTCATCGTGGGCATCATATCCCAAAATGAGATAAATTGTCAATAGAAATGAAAACATTCAATTATTTTCATACCATATGGAACGGCTTCCTTTTTTATTTTTGCAAAAATTGAATCACCTCAGTGAGTATGCTATAATGAAATACAAACATGCGGCATGTGAAGACCGCAAGAGGGAGGAATTATTTTGAACGTTGCAAAGCCGATTTATGTCATCGGACACCGCAATCCAGATACAGATTCTATCTGCTCGGCCATCGGATATGCCCATCTGAAGCAGGCGATGGGGGTGAATGCCGTTGCGGCACGCGCGGGCAAGATCAATAAGGAGACGAAGTTTGCGCTGGAGTACTTCCATGTGGAACAGCCGCTGCTCATTCCCGATCTCTATCCGCGCGTCAAGGACATTGCGATGGACTGCAAGATCGTCGTTCGCCAGCACGATACGCTGCGCTATTTGGGCGAGGTGCTGCGCCACAACGATCTGCGCTCGATTCCTGTAACGGACAGCAGGGGCGTCCTCGTCGGCATTGTTTCGGTCAGCGATCTCGCGAAGCGCTATTTCCAAGAGCTCGGCATGACGAATCTCTCGGATATGCGCGTCCGCTATCGCGACATCATCCATGCGACGGACAGCAACGTGCTGGTCTCCGGCGAAGAAGGCGAGACCATCAAGGGCCAGATTCGTATTGCTGCGGGCAGCGTGAATACGATTCACAAGCTGGTCAAGGAAAACGATATCGTTCTGATCGGTGACCGACGCGAGGAGACGGTGCTTGCCTGCATCAGGCAGGGCATCTCCTGTCTCATTGTGACGGGGGACGGGCGCATTCCGGCCGAAGCCCTCGAAGAAGCGGAGCAGCGCGGCATCTTTGTGCTGTCGACGCCCTATGATACCTATACGGTGGCGCGGCTCATCAATCAGTGCGTGCCGATTCGCCGCATCATGCACGACAATCCGGTCTGTTTTAAACCGCTCGACCTGCTCTCGGATATCAAGGGGACGATGGAGGAGACGAACTTCCGCAATTATCCCGTGATCGAAAACGGCCGCATCGTCGGTCTCGTCAGCCGGGACCGGCTCGTGGTTTCGGAAACGGTGCGCGTCATCCTCGTGGATCATAACGAGCGCAATCAGGCCGTCGAGGGCATCGAGGAGGCGAAGATCGTCGAGATCATCGATCATCACCGCTTCGGCGGCATCAGTACGAGCGAACCGATCTATACGCATGCGGAGCCAGTCGGATGCACGGCGACGATCGTGTCGAATATGCACTGGCAGAACGACATCGATATTCCCCCGTCGATTGCGGGACTGCTGCTCTCGGCGATCATCTCCGATACGGTGCTCTTTAAGTCGCCGACCTGCACGCCTGCGGACAAGAAAGCGGCGGAACGGCTTGCGGATATCGCGGACGTCGATCTGAATACCTACGGACTCGATATGCTCAAGGCGGGATCGAGTGTCAGCGATATGACGCCGATGGAGATTGTGCGCAACGATCTCAAGGAATTCACGATCGGCACATACCGCGTCATCGTCAGCCAGACTTCGGTCATGGATACGAAGGAGATCATGGCGAAGGAAGACGAGCTTCTCGCGGCGATGAAGTCGATCTGTGAGACGGAGGGATTCGATCTGAGCCTCGTCATGATCACGGACATCCTCGAGGAGGCGACCTATCTGCTCTTCAGTGGCTCGCCGCGGACGCTGATCGGCGAGGCGTTTCGCAAGGATACGAGCGGCACCCATCTCTATCTGCCGGGCGTCATGTCGCGAAAGAAGCAGATCATCCCGCCGCTCTCCGAGGCGGTCAAGCGGATCAAGACGTGAGGAATATCGGTATGCACAGAGGGGCGGAGTTTGCCGTGCGGCAGCCCGCCTTTCTTATTGGGAAAAGGAGCTTTCATGGATCTGTTTCAAGGGCTGAACGAGCCGCAGCAGCGCGCCGTCGCCTGCCTTGAGGGGCCGCTGCTGATCGTCGCAGGAGCGGGGTCGGGAAAGACGCGCGTGCTCACCTATCGCATTGCGAATCTCTTAGCGCACGACGTGCCTCCGTACCGTATTTTGGCCATCACATTTACGAACAAGGCGGCGCGGGAGATGCGCGACCGTGTCGATACGTTGATCGGCGATGCGGCACACGACGTATGGCTGAGTACGTTTCACGCGTTCTGCGCCCGCTTTCTCCGCATCGAGATCGCACATCTGAAGGGGTATGAGAAAAATTTCGTCATCTACGACGCCTCAGACAGCAAGGGGCTGATCCGCGCGTGCCTCAAGGAGCTGAATATCGACGAGAAGCACACGGCGCCCGGCGCTGTGCAGTCTCATATTTCGGATGCGAAGAACCGTCTGCTGACCGCCGCACAGTTTGCGGCGGAGGCGAGCGATTTCTTTTCCTCACAGGTGGCGCAGGTCTATGAACTCTATCAGAAGAGGCTGCGCGAGAACAACGCGCTCGATTTCGACGATCTCTTGATGCTCACGGTTGCCGTATTGATGCAAAACGAGGATGTACGGAAAAAATATCAGGAGAAGTTTCGCTATATTCTCGTCGACGAATATCAGGACACGAACGGGGCGCAGTATCAAATCACAAAGCTCCTGGCCGAGGGTCATCGGAACATCTGCGTTGTGGGCGATGCAGACCAGTCCATCTACGGATGGCGCGGCGCGGATATGCGCAATATCCTCAATTTCGAGCGCGATTATCCCGAGGCGACGGTCATTCTTCTCGAGCAAAACTATCGCTCGACAAAGAACATCCTTGCCGCGGCGAACGCCGTCATTGAGAACAATCTGGAGCGCAAGAAAAAAGCGCTCTGGACGGACAATGCAGCGGGCACCCCTATCGTCGTCTATGAGGGGTCCACGGAGAAGAATGAAGCGGCCTACATCGTGCACGAGGTGGAACGCCTGCACACGATGTTCCATGTAAAATACGGCGATATCGCCGTGCTCTACCGCACGAATGCGCAGTCGCGCAATATTGAGGAGGCGTTCTACGCTGCGGGCGTGCCGTATTCGATGGTGGGTGCAGTGCGGTTCTACGATCGGCGCGAAATTAGGGACATCATCGCGTATCTGCGCGTGATCTACAATCCGCGCGATACGATGAGTCTCCTGCGCATCATCAACGTGCCGCGGCGTGGACTGGGGCAGACGACGCTTGCCCGCATGGCGGACACAGCGGCGGAGTACCGGATCTCCTTGTTTGATGTGATTACGGACAGTCAGATGCTCGCGATGATTCCCAAGATCTCATCGAAGGTCAAGGCCGCACTCGAGGACTTTGCCGCGCTTGTCTTTACATTCATGGGGCAGCTCGGAACACGCCCGCTGCACGAGATTGTGGAGGACATCATCGAGGAATCCGGCTATGCGGCCGCGCTCGAGGAGGATAAGAAAGAGGACAATCGGGATCGGCTCGAGAATCTGCGCGAATTCATCAGTGTGGCAAAGAATTTTGAAGATGCGGCCGCCGAGGGAGAAAACGGCCTTGAGGACTTCCTCGCACAGATTTCGCTGATCTCGGACGTGGATCAGACGGAACAGACGGACGGCAGCGTGACGCTCATGACGTTCCATGCGGCAAAGGGGCTGGAGTTCCCGACGGTATTTATGGCCGGCATGGAGGAAGGGCTTTTCCCACATTCCCGTACGCTGCTGGATGATACGGAGATCGAAGAGGAGCGGCGCACCTGCTATGTCGGCATCACGCGCGCGGAGCGGCAGCTCTATCTGACGTATGCGCGGCAGCGCACGATCTACGGGCGGACGGAGCTGTCGCGGCCGTCGCGCTTCCTTGCGGAGATACCGGAGCATCTGATCGAGCACAAGCAGGCGGATGTCCCGGCGGAGACATGGGATATGCGCGGCGGACGCACCGATGTCTGGGGACGCGGGGCAGGCGGCATGCGGCGGCCCTATATGCCGCCTCCGCCGCAGCATACGGCGGAGGACGGCAGCGTGATTCGCCCCGATGCAGCGGCAAAATTTACGGCGGGGGACGCCGTGCGCCACAGCAAATGGGGCGATGGGCGCGTCGTCTCGATCGTCGGCACGGGCGAGGATGCAGAGCTGACGATTGCCTTTCCGGGCGAGGGCATCAAGAAATTCGTGCAGAAATACGCCCCCATTTTGAAACTGTGAGGATATGATGAGCGATATCAAAGCGGTCAAAGCAGAGCTGACGGAGCTGCGCAGACAGATTCGGCACTACGCCAAACAGTATTATGACGACAATGCCTCCGATCTCTCGGACTACGAATTCGATCAACTGATGCTGCGGCTCAAGGCGATCGAGGCGGAGTATCCGGAGCTGATCACAAAGAACTCGCCAACACAGAAGGTCGGCGGGTCGGCGCAGCGAACAGCAGGCGTACTCGTAAAGCACGATGTCCCCATGCTGTCCTTGCACGATGTATTCAGCGAGGCAGAGATTCGCAGTTTCGTCGCGGGCATACTGGCGCATTTTCCGGCGGCGGAATTCGTCGTCGAGGAGAAAATCGACGGGCTGTCGCTTGCGCTTCGTTATGAAAACGGTGCGCTTGCGCGTGCGGTGACGCGCGGCGATGGCATCCGGCAGGGAGAGGACGTGACGGAGAACGCGCGTGTGATTACGGATGTGGTGGAGCGGCTGAACGATCCGCTGCCGTATTTTGAGGTGCGCGGCGAGGTCTACATGGAGCGCGCAGCGTTTGCGGCCGTCAACGAGCGTCAAGAGCTGTTGGGGCTGAAACCGTTTGCGAATCCGCGCAACTGTGCGGCGGGCACACTGCGTCAGCTCGATGTGCGCGTGACACGCGAGCGCCGGCTCTCCATGTTCGTCTTTAACTTACAGCGCGCGGACGGGCGGGCGTTTGAGACACATACCGCGGCATACGACTTTATGCGCGCGCAGGGAATTAAGATCATCGCGGGCTACCGTGTCTGCCGAGCAGCCGACGATGTATGGGCGGCGATCGAGGAGATCGGAGCGCGGCGCGGCAGACTGCCCTATGATATCGACGGCGCGGTGGTCAAGGTCAACGATTTCGCGCAGCGCGCAGAGCTCGGCGCGACGGCGAAGGCACCGCGCTGGGCCATCGCGTATAAGTACCCGCCCGAGGAGAAGGAGGCGGTGCTCCGCGCAATCGAGCTGTCCGTCGGGCGAACGGGCCGCATTACACCGACGGCGGTGTTCGATCCCGTACAGCTCTGCGGTACACGCGTGGAGCGCGCCACACTGCACAATCAAGACTATATTGACGGCCTCGATATCCGCATCGGCGATACCATTCTCGTCTATAAGTCCGGCGAGATCATCCCCCGTGTCAAGGCCGTCGTCGCGGAAAAACGCCCCCCGGGCACGGCGCCGTATGTGATCCGCAATGTCTGCCCGGTCTGCGGCGCACCGGCCGTGCGCGAAGCGGATACGGCCGATATGAAATGTCAAAATCCCGTGTGTCCCGCCCAGGTGGAGAATCACATTCTGAATTTCGTCAGTCGTACGGCGATGGACATCAAGGGCTTCGGCGAAGCTGCCGTCATCGCACTCACACATGCAGGATATCTGCATGATGCCGCAGATATCTATGCACTGCATCTGCACCGTGATGAATTGATTGCCTCCGGTATGATCGGACGGGAGAAGACTGTAGATAAACTGCTCGACGCCGTTGCACGCAGCAGGGAAAATTCTCCCGACCGGCTCTTAACGGGACTCGGCATTGCAGGCATCGGACGCGCGGCTGCGATCTCGCTCATGCAGGCGTTTCCCTCCGTCGACGCCCTTGCGGATGCGGCACGGAAGGATCCGGCACAGATTCTCGACGTCCCGGATATGGGAGAAGTCAGTGTGCAGAAACTCACGGAATTCTTTGCATCCGACGCAGGGCAGGCGCTGCTTGAGAAATTTCGTGCGGCGCATGTAAACTTCGTATCTGCTCCCGTAGAGCGCTCCGGAACATCACTGGAGGGAAAGTCTTTCGTCATTACGGGAACCCTGTCGTCGCTCTCCCGTGAGGAATGCGCGGCGCTCATCACGGCGCACGGCGGCACGGTGAAGGGTTCCGTGTCGAAAAAAACCGATTATCTCGTGGCCGGCAAAGCGGCGGGCAGCAAGCTGCAAAAGGCGGAAGCGCTGGGGATTCCCATACTGGATGAAGATGCTCTGCGGCGCATGATTGAAGAATAACTTGGGGCGGTCTCGCGTCCGAATGAAGGGATGGGATCTATGCGTTTTATCCATACAGCGGATTGGCACTTGGGAAAGCTGTTCGGACAGCGGCATATGACGGAAGATCAGGCGTATGTGCTGGACGAGCTGCTGGCGCTCTGCGCGGACCTCCGTCCCGATGCGCTCGTCATTGCGGGCGACGTGTATGACCGTGCGATTCCGCCGCCGGAGGCTGTGGCACTCTTTAGCGAGACCCTTGCAAAACTGGCGGAGCGCGGCATTGCGGTGCTCTTCATCGCGGGCAATCACGACAGCGCCGTCCGGCTCGGCTTCGGTGCGGAGCTTTTGCGGGCGTCTGGCGTCTATCCTGCCGGTACGGTGCGCGCTGCGGAGCCGCCGGTCGTGCTCTCCGATGCCTATGGTGATGTCTATTTTTCCCTGCTTCCCTACGGGGATCCACCGCATGTGAAGGAGGCGTTCGGACTCGAATCTATGCCGTCCTTCGATGCGGCGCTCGGCGCGCAGGTTGCGGCGGCACGCGCGCAAATTCCCGAAGGAGTCCGCAGCGTAGCCGTAGCACATGCATTCGTGATCGGCGGACAGACGTCTGAGTCGGAGCACGCGCTCTCCGTCGGCGGCAGCGATCAGGTGCGGTCTGAGAATTTTGCAGCATATTCCTATACGGCGCTCGGGCATCTGCATGCACCGCAGCGGGCAGGAGCGGATCATATAAGATATTCCGGTGCACTGCTCAAGTATTCGTTTGACGAGGCCCGTCAGAACAAAGGAATCGAACTCGTCGATATCGACGGTGCGGGGGCGGTATCGCATACGTTTTATGCGCTGACACCGCGTCACGACGTGCGCATCGTGCGCGGGCTGATGGCTGAACTGATGGCGGCGGGGTTCGACCCCCTGCCGCATGACGACTACATCTGCATCGAATTGCTGGACAGCGATGCCGTGCTTGCCGCACATGAAAAGCTGCGGCAAATCTATCCGAACATTTTTTCCATCACGCGTCCCAACATCAATATGGGGCGCCTTTCTTCCAACGAAAGAACCTACGAGCGTGGGAAATCGGATCTTCGTCTCTTTGCCGATTTCTTCGCGGATGTGACAAAAGAAGCGCTGTCGCCGGAGGAGGAGCACGCGCTCATCTGCGTGATTGATGAACTGGAGAGGGAGGCGCGGGCGGAATGAGACCTCTGCTGCTGCGCATGCAGGCATTTGGCTCCTATGTTGAGGAACAGGTGCTGGACTTTGAAGCGGCGCTGACAGACGCTCCCTTCGTACTCATTCATGGGGCGACGGGGGCGGGGAAGACGACGATACTCGACGCGATCGTATTTGCACTCTATGGCGAATCGAGCGGCGATGTGCGTGAAGGGACGATGCTGCGCTCCTCCGCCGCGCCGCCCGAACGCGTCACGGAAGTGGCGTACACATTTGCGCTCGGCCGGCGGCGCTACCGTGTTGTACGCTCTCCCGCCTACGAGCGTATGTCGCGCGGAAAGATGACGCGCCGTCCGGCGGCTGGACAGCTCTACCGCCTGCCCGATATGGGGGAAACGGGAGACGAGGTGCTGCTCGACGCCAATGTGACCGAGGTATCGAAGCGCATCGGTGCGCTGATCGGGTTTGATGCGGATCAGTTTCGGCAGGTGGTGCTGCTTCCGCAGGGACAGTTTCAGCGCTTTTTGCTCGCGGAGGTCAAAGACCGCAGCGCCATCATGCAGCGCATCTTTCGGACGGAGCGCTACCAGCGGCTTGAGGAGGCGCTGGCGCAGGAGGCCCTTGTGCTCGAACGGGAATCGGCCGAGGATCGTGCGCGCACGGAGCAAATGTTACAAACGCAGCAGCTCACGTCGTCTGAAGAACTTCAAGACAGGATCGTGCAGCTCGAAGAAGATACGAAGCTGCACGCAACGCGGCTCCGCGCGATGGAACAGCGGGCGCAGACGGCGCGCCGTGCGCGCGAGCAGGGTGCCGCGGCGGAGATGCGTCTCAATGAACTTGCGGCGGCACAGAAAAATGCGGACGAAATGCGCGCGAAAGAACACGCTGTGCAGGATTTTCGCATCAAACTCGAACGCGCACAGCGCGCGCTTCCCGCATGGTATAAGGAACGAGAATCACTGCAAGCGGCTGCCCAAGCACAGCGCAAAGCGGAGGAATACGCTGCCGCAGGGGAGGCTTTTACGCAGGCACAGAGAGCATCTCGTGCGGCACAGGAGGCGCTGAAGCGTGCGGAGGAACGCGAAGCGGAGCGTACGCGGCTGACGGAGCGGATACAAACGCTTTCCGCCTATAGCGTGCAGGCAAAAAAACGCATGGACTGCCGCAGCGCGATAGAAAAACTGCGTACACAAACGGTACGCGCACAGGAGGAAAAAAATGCCGACGCAGCGGCGCTGAAAAATCTGACGGAAGAAATACAGCGTACGGAGCAGCGGATTGCCGCGTGCGATCGAATCCTCGCGGCGGCGGAAGCCGGCGCGCAGGAAGAAGAACGCCTGAATCACTGCCGCCGTGCGGCACAGGAGGAAGCGGCGCTCGCGGAGCGCCTCCCACAGCTGCGCCATGCGGAGCAGGCGGCGCAGGCCGCATATGTTGGGGCGGAGCAAAAACGAGGAGAGGCCAAAACGAGACGGCGACAGATGCAGACGCTCTATGATCTCGGCAGCGCCGCCCGCCTTGCTGAAAATCTTGCAGACGGTACGCCGTGTCCCGTCTGCGGCGCAATGTCGCATCCGCAGCTTGCCGTGCATGCGGAGGATATTCCAACGGCACAGGAGATGGAGGCAGCTGCACAGGCGGAAGAGTCGGCGGAGCGGGCGTTGCATCAATGCCGCATACAGGCGGAGACATCCAAAACGCAGCGGGAGCGCACGGAGCAGGATTTGCGCCGTGCACAGCAGACGCTAGCGGATTTTCTCGGCACGGATACATTGGAGGAACTTACCCGGCGCACAAAGGAGCGGAGCGATGCCCTCTCCCGCGCGCGGACGGATCGTACGGCTGCGGAGGCGCTTCTCGGAAAATCGAAGAACCGGCTGACGCAGATGGAGGAAACCTGCGCCGCGAAGGAACAGGCTGCGCAGGAAGCGCATGATGCGCTGCGGCTGCGCGAAGGTGAAATACAGGCGCTCGAGGCACAGCTTCCCGAAGAATATCGGGACGAGACTGCGCTTGCAGCGGAACTGAAACATCTCAAACAGGCGGCAGAGGCGGAAAAAGCGGCGTATCTTGCGGCACAGCAAAAGGAAAAGGAAGCTGCCGCTGCTTTTGCGCGCGCAGAAGCAGAACTGTGCATGAAAAAGACCGCGGCAGAGGAGAGTGCGCAGGTATACCGAACGGCAGAGGATGCATTTACGGCCGCACGGATAGAGGCGGGCTTTCCCTCAGAGGAAGAATATCGCAGCGCAATTGAGGGACGTTGGGTTGACACTGCATATCAAAAAGAAGTCAGTGAACGTATTGAACAGCATACGGCAAAATATAAGGCTGCCGAGGAGCTGCTGAAAAAGGCAGAGCGCGCCGCCGCAGGAATGCGCGCCCCCGATATGTCCGCGCTCACCGCGGCGGAGTCCGTGGCGGACGCCGCGGTGCAGGAGGCGGCGCGGGCGCAGGGAAGCCGCATGGAACGGCTCAGCGGACTGGCTCGTATGATGCGGGACATCGAAGCCCTGCAAACTGCGGGAGAAGCACGCGCGGAGCGCTACCGCATCATGGGGAAGCTTGCGAACGTCGCCGCTGCAAAAGCACCGTATCAGGTACACTTTCAGACCTATGTTCTGCGCTCGATTCTGAGCGACGTGATCGAAGCGGCGAACGCACGGCTCCTCGTGATGAGCCGCGGGCGCTATCGCCTCGTTCACGGGGAGGGCGGGCACAAGAACAAGTGGTGGGGGCTTGAGATCGATGTGTTTGACGAGTATACGGGGCTTCCGCGCGGTTCGCGCACACTGTCGGGCGGAGAGACATTCCTCGCCTCGCTCGCACTTGCGCTTGGTCTCTCGGATGTTGTGCAGCATTACGCGGGCGGTATGCACCTCGATATGATCTTCATCGACGAGGGGTTCGGCTCGCTCGACAGCGAAACCCTTGACGTTGCCGTGCGCGCGCTGCTTGAAGTGCAACGGGAGGGGGGCCGGCTCGTCGGGATCATCTCGCATGTGGAGGAATTGCGCGCACGCATTCCCGTGCATCTGCTGGTGGAACGAACGGCGCAGGGAAGCAGGGCGCATTTTGCGGCGGGCGGCATGGAGGCGTTATGACGGCAAAACTCGAATTTATCATCGGGCGTGCGGGGACGGGCAAAACCCATGCCTGTCTCACAGCGATGAAGGAAGCGCTGACGCGGGAGCCGCTCGGTCGTCAGCGTATTCTTCTCGTGCCCGAGCACATGACCTACGCTGCGGAACGTGCGCTGGCGGAGACGCTGACGCACGGCGCAGGATTTCTCCAAGCATACGTCTTCGGGTTTCGGCGCTTTGCCCGGCAGGTGCTGATCGAGACGGGCGGCGCACAGCTCCCGCGCGTCGGCGATATAGGCCTGCGGATGCTGCTCAAGGATATCCTGATCAAGCAGTCGCATACCTTCTCCTTCTTTGCACGGTCAGTACATAAACGCGGCTTTACAGAGACACTCGCCGATACGATTGCCGAACTGAGGCGCTGTCGACTCGGCCCCGAAATGCTCCGCGCGGCGTCCGAGCATTTAGGAACGCCGCAGGGACGCTTGCCGCAAAAGCTCACGGAGCTCTCCGCCATCATGGAGGCGCTTGCGGCGCGCATGGAGGGCCGGCTCACGGACCACGCCGACCGTATGGAGCGCTTCGCGCACCAGTTGAAGGATGCTCCATTCCTGCGCGGTGCGGAAATTTGGGTGGACGGATTCGATTTTTTCAACCCGCAGGAGCTTGCCGTATTTCATGCGCTGTTTCAGGCAGCGGATACAGTGCATGTCACACTGACGATGGAAGGACGGCGTGAAGGGGCGCATATTCGCGTCAATCTGCCCGAAAATACGCTGGAGACGGGCCTGTTCTCCCTCTGCTATCGGACCATGCGGAACCTTGAACAGGTGCTTGCAGAGGTCGATCCGCAGGCGGATACCTCGGTGCGGCTGATGGAGGAACAGCGCCGTACAGCGCACCCGTCCCTTGCAGCTATCGAGGCGCATCTCTTCGGACATGGGCGGCTTCAGCCGACACAAGACGATGCGCTGCGGCTCGTCGAGGCGGCGAACCCGCGGCTCGAAGCGGAGGCTGCGGCGGCGGATATTCTCCGCCTTGCGCGCGACCACAATTACCGCTATCGTGAGATTGCCGTTTTGGTGCGGGATATGGCGCGTTATGGCGATCTTCTGACGCTTGCTTTTGCGGATTACGGAATCCCGTGCTACTTGGATGCCAAGCGTCCGAGCACGCATCATCCGCTCGCAGAGCTCCTGCGTGCCGCCGCACAGACGGCGTGGCGCGGTTGGGGCTATGAGTCCGTGTTCCGCGCGCTGCGCACGGGCTTTTTTCCCGTGCTCGAAGAGGCGGAGGATCGGGAAGCGCCGTGTGTCTTGTCTCCTTCCGGAGACTGGCAGGAGGCGGTGGACCGTCTCGAAAACTACTGCTTGGCATACGGCATCCGCACACAGCGGCAGTGGACGGCGACGGAGGACTGGGACTTCGTACGTCGCTCAGCCGCGTCTCACGCATACAGTGCCGAGCAGAACGCGCTGCGCGTGGCCGAAGAAGAAGCGATCGACGCGATGCGGCGGCGCATTGCCGCGCCGCTTGCACTGCTCACACAGCATTTGCAGCGCAAAGAGAGCACAGTACGCGCGCGTACAGAGGCGCTCTATACATTCTTAACCGATCTTCGTGCAGCGGAGATTTTGGAGGACTGGCGCGCGGCGGCCGATGCGGAGGGGCGTCTTGATGATGCGGCGGCGCATCGGCAGATTTGGGCGTCCTGTATGAATCTCTTCGATCAGCTTGTCGAGGTCAGCGGAGATGAGGAGATTTCCGCGCATGACTACGAGGAGATTCTCAGCGACGGTCTTGACGCGCTTGAGATTTCACTGATTCCGCCGGGCCTTGACCATGTGACGATCGCTTCCTTTGATCAAAACAGTCTCGCGGGCATCCGCGCCGTCTATATCGTCGGAGCAAATGCGGGGACGATGCCGCGCGCCGGTGCGCCGCAGGGCGTGCTCTCGGATGCCGACCGGCTTTCCCTCAACGAGATGTTTCACACGCTGCATGAAGGGACCGCGCCGCCTATGATCTTCGGCGGCGGACGGGAGCAGACCTTCCTGGAGCGCTACCGTCTCTACCGCGGCTTTACAGAGGCCCGGGATTACCTGTGGGTATCCTATGCACTCGCCGCGAGCGACGGGACGACGCTTGCTCCCGCGCCGCTCGTGACGCGGCTGCGCATGCTGCATCCGAGCTTCCTCTCGATCCCGCTTGCGGTTGTGGAACGCACGGACGAGCTTGTTCTTGCGGCTCCTTATCCCGCGCTCTCCTTGCTAGCAAGCGCCATGCTCGGACAAAAAGAGCGCGGCGAGATGCGCCCCTTGTGGGGGGACGTCTACAACTGGATGCGGGAAAACGAAGAGATGCGGCCGCCGCTGCGCCTCATGATCGGCGGTCTTTTCGCGCATCAGCGTGAAAACGAGATTCCGCCGGCGCTCGCGGCGCGGCTCTTTGCGCACAACGGCCGCATCGGGGGCAGTACGACGCGGCTGGAGACGTTTCGCCGGTGTCCGTTCCGACATTTCGCGCAGTACGGATTGGGGCTGCGTGAACGCGACCGCTACGAATTTCAAAACAATGACTTTGGGACGCTTTTGCACGGCGTTCTGCGCGGCTACGGCGAATGGGTGCGCACAGCGCACGGCAATGACTGGACGGCGGCTGAGAAGGCGTGCGATCA
>CAUQAR010000020.1:0-16370 GCA_963515775.1 uncultured Selenomonas sp.
GAGGCTATGGGGAGGATTTGCTAACGAAAAGCGGGCAAAAAAGATGCGCCAAGATGGCAGTGCTGAATTTATCAGTGCTTCCCTAAGGAATCACTGATAAAACGAGATATTGCAAAAAATGGATGAATTTGCTATAATGATCATAGAAAGAAACGTCCTTTGACGGCATCTTTCCAGATTTGCGCATTGTTTTTTGAACAACCGTTCACTGGTCAGAGTGGGCGGTTATTTCTTTTGGGTTATCGCGAGTATGTAGCCTGTGGCAACGACCAAGAAAAGAATCGCACCGATCTCAGACATCTCACTCACCCCCTTTCAGGGGAAAGACACCGCCACTGGATTGCTCCCGCCCAAGGACGTTTCATTCTCAATATAACATATATAGGGAAAAACAACAAACATATTTTCTATAAAGAGGACCTGTCCAGCGAAGCCGCATGACTTCGTTGGGCAGGTCTTTTGCTGATTGCTTAGAAGGCGGTACTGATAAATTCAGCACTTCCCTAGTGATTTGCCGCCGTGTAGATGGCGATGGCGTCGGCGCGTGTGAGCGGGTGGAATACGCCGATGCGGATGCGGTCCTCCTGCGTCGCATCGTCTGCGAGCTGTTCGATCGTCCTCGCCGAGAGGGTGCCGATTCCCAGCCCGCCGATGCTCGTCGGCATTCCGATGGAGGTGAAAAACTCCTCCATGTGACGGATGCCCGCACGTGCGCGCTCCTCGTCCGTGCCAGCATCAATGCCGAAGAGGTCGGCGGCGAACTGGGCAAAGCGTGCCGGGTCGTAGGGATAGGCAAACCGCGCCCACGATCCCCAGAGCGCGGTGAGCGCACGCCCGTGTGTGGCATCATAGCGTGCAGAGAGCGGATGGCTCAGCTTATGTACGGAGAAATCCTTACCGCGTCCAAGTCCTGTCAAGTCGCTGTGCGATATACTGCCGCAGTACATGAGCTCGCTCATCGCATCGTAGTCCTTGCGCGAGACGAGAAGGCGTCGCACGGATTCCATCACGGTGCGCAGAAGATCGATCGCAATGCGGTCGGTAAAGACATTCGGCTCCTTGACATCCGTAAAGAAGCGCTCCATCGTGTGCATCATGATATCCGATGCCCCCGCAGCGATCTGCTCGCGCGGCAGGGTAAAGGCAAGCGTCGGGTTCATGAAGGCAAAGACGGGACGGTTAAGCGGCGCGTTCAGCCCAAGCTTCTGCCCCGTATCCTCATTCGTCAGCACGGCGGAATCGCTCGTCTCACTGCCTGCAGCGGGAATGGTGAGCACGGACGCAACGGGCAGCGTGCGCGTCAGCGCTGCCTTCTTCGTCCAGATATCCCAAATGTCCACGTCAGGGTTCGCGATGCCGTGGGCGACCGCCTTCGCCGAGTCGATCACACTGCCGCCGCCGATGGCAAGGACGAAGTTCACATCCGCCGCGAGGCCCTCACGGATCGCCTCGCGAACGAACGCGACACGCGGGTTCGGCTGTACGCCGCCGATCACGAGAAAGGCAAGCCCCGCCGAGGTCAGCTGCATCTCGATGCGCGAGAGCAGCCCCGATCGCTCCGCACTGCCCCTGCCGTGAAGGATGAGCACGCGATGCGCCCCTGCCGCACGCAGTTTTGCGGGAACACTATCCTCCGCCCCCCGCCCGAAGATGATCTCCGTCGGACAATGATAGGTAAAGCTCTGCATGAAACTCCTCCTCTTTTCACAAACTTATTTCATCGTGTTCATTATAACAGAACCGAGGAAAAAAAGTCATTCCATCGGTTAAGAAAAGTGTTGCAAAAAGACTTCAAAATTTCGTATAATAACAATATAAATAATGGGATTATCGATTACCATTGAAGGAGGCTGAGAAAATGAGCGGAGATCAAAGCAAAGAAGCCCAACAGATTCATGAGGCGGAGCAAAAGTTTGATCGCACACGTCGTCTCGTCGGTCTTTTCGGTGCGCCAATCCTTGCGATTCTGGTGCTCCTGACGCCGATTGACGGACTGACGCTTGCATCACACAAGCTGCTCGCCATCATGGTTCTGGTGGCACTCTGGTGGATCACGGAACCCGTACCCATCCCCGTCACGTCCCTCATCGGGCCGACGCTCGCTGTCGTAACAGGCGTGGTCACGGCAAAGGATGCCTATGCGGCATTCGCCAATCCGATGATCTTCCTCTTCATGGGCGGATTCATCCTCGCCAAGGCGATGATGGATCATGGACTCGACAAGCGTTTTGCCTACTGGCTGCTCTCGCGCTCGTGGGTCGGCTCGAATCCGCGCCGCATTTTCCTCGCGATCGGTCTTGCCGCAGCACTCTGCTCCGGCTGGGTGAGCAATACGGCGACGGCCGCGATGATGTTCCCGATCGCCCTCGGCCTGCTGTCTGCCGTCAAGGAAATGATGGCCGCGAACGGCAAGGAGATCGACCTGCACAACTACAAGTACGCGACCGGGCTGATGCTCATGACGGCGTATGCCTGCTCGATCGGCGGCGTTCTGACTCCGATCGGCACTCCGCCGAACATCATCATGCTCGGCTTCCTCGATCAGATGGCAAACATCCACATCTCCTTCTTTGAATGGATGCTGTGGGGCGTCATCGCGATGATCGTCTACTTCATCATCGCGTCCATTGTTCTGATGAAGATGTTCCCGTCGGATGTCAAGCGCATCGACGGCGCGGAGGAATTCATCCGTGCGCGCGTTCGCGAGCTCGGCAGCTGGACCCGCGCGCAGAAGAACACGCTCTGCTGCTTCCTCGTGGCCGTGTTCCTCTGGGTCTTCCCGGGCTTCCTCTCCATCGTACTTGGCAACACGGATCCCATGCTCAAGATGTATAACCGCCTCTTCCCCGAAGCGGTCGCCGCGATGGCGGGCGCGCTTTTGCTCTTCCTCGTTCCCGTCAACTTCAAAGAGCGCAAGTTCACGCTCGAGTGGAAAGCCGCGGTCGAGGGCGTCGAGTGGGGGACACTGATCCTCTTCGGCGGCGGTCTGGCGATGGGCGGTATGATGTATAAGACGGGCCTGTCGACGTGGATCGGCGATCTCATCGTCGGCAGTCTCGGCGGCGATCCGTCGCAGCTCGCGCTCGTCGGCATCTTCTGCATCATGTCGCTCCTGCTCGCCGAGCTCACGAGCCACACGGCGGCGACCAACATGATCGGACCGCTCGCCATCACGGCGGCGGTTTCGGCCGGGTTCAGCCCCGTGCCCGTCGCGATCGGCGTTGCGCTCTCGACCTCTCTGGGCTTCATGCTCCCGGTCTCGACCCCGCCGAATGCGATCGTCTACGCGTCCGGCTACATCCCCATCACGAAGATGATCAAGACCGGCGTCTACATCGATGCCATCGGCATCCTCTGCGTCACCATTCCGCTCTGTGTCTACTTCGTCTCGTGGGTCGTCGGACACTGACCAAAGATCACATCCGCATAGGAAAAGGAGCTGCAACAAAAAATCCGCAGCTCCTTTTTTATTGCCGCGCCGTGCGGCGCGACGGAGGCCTCGCCCGACCGTACAGAACAGAAAAAACAGAGGACGATCGGCCTATATTGATAGAATCTTCTACGAAAAGAAAACCTCCGCCGAACCCGCTGAGCCGCATTCTACCGTCTAGGTTTTCCAAAAAGGGGGTGGCGAGAGACCGTATCTATGGTCAAATCGGGCAAAAAACCGCAAAAAAATGGGTGCAGAGGCTTGCAAAAGCGGTGAAAAATGCGTATAATAACCACATCGGACAAAAACCTCCGGCAAACCCCCAGAGCCGCATTCTACCGTCGAGGTTTTCCAAATGCCCGATTTCCGGCCTGTAACCGCGCGGCTCCGCGGGTACGCTGTTGCAACTGGCCCATACCGCTTGCGGTATTGAAACCTCATGATGGATCTCTCGTTTATCCGCTGCAATGTTGCAACTGGCCCATACCGCTTGCGGTATTGAAACACATCCATGCCTTCCTTGTCCGGGTCCAAGGTGGTTGCAACTGGCCCATACCGCTTGCGGTATTGAAACCCTGTGTTTTCAGGTCAACGAGAGCGTCTGCATGTTGCAACTGGCCCATACCGCTTGCGGTATTGAAACAATGCACTCATGAAAGAGGGTTGAGTAATATGCCGTTGCAACTGGCCCATACCGCTTGCGGTATTGAAACATAGGCATCGGTTTTGCTCCCATATAGCCGTGGAAGTTGCAACTGGCCCATACCGCTTGCGGTATTGAAACTAGTGTGTTCCCGACATAGCATAGTCGGCAACGAGTTGCAACTGGCCCATACCGCTTGCGGTATTGAAACTTCCAGAGTTCCGGCTTAATTTGTGCGTACTCGTCGTTGCAACTGGCCCATACCGCTTGCGGTATTGAAACTCCCTTTCTGATCTAGTTGCCGCTAACAGCACGTTGCAACTGGCCCATACCGCTTGCGGTATATGTTTTTCATGGGGAATGCGTGCCAATTGATGCGCGCATCGTAGGGGCACGGCGCTGCCGTGCCCTGGGTCGATCTATGCGCGCCCCACCACATGAAACGGCATCTCAACCCCCCATACATGAACAGAAAGCCGCCGCACTGACGCGAAGAGCGTATTTGTGCGACGGCTTTTTTGTGCGGTTTATTTCCGCGAAACGACGGAGTGTTGCTCCTCTTTTTTCTTGCAAGAACGAACATAATCCAGTAGAATAAAAGAAAGGAGGCGACGGTATGCTGCTGTCAAAGAAGTGAGAAGATCTTGAAATTCGGGATAATTACCTCTTTCAGCATGTGATGCGGTACCGGCACCTCTGTAAAAGTTTGTTGGAAAAAATTATTGGAATTAAGATTCGGAGGATCACTTATCCGCAGACGGAAAAACCCATCGAAGGTGCACCGCTCAGCAAGAGTATCCGACTGGACGTTTATGTCGAGGATGATCAAGGGACCATCTATAATATCGAAATGCAGACGACGGGAGCGTCGCAGCCGGCAGAGCTGGCAAAGCGCATTCGGTACTACGGCGCGCAGATTGATATGAATGTACTGGAAAAGGGGCGGGACTACGAGGAACTGCCAAAAACATTCATCATCTTTATCTGTACGTTTGATCCGTTTCAGAGGGGCTTGAGCGTTTATAAATTTCGACGGCGCTGTGACGAGGCGCTTGATCTTACGATGGGAGACGAGACGACGACCATTTTCCTCTGTACGAACGGCAGGACGGAGGGCGTTGATCCGGACATCATCTCGTTCCTGCGCTATGTGGATGGTCAAGAGGCGGAAGGCGCGTTTACGCGGGCATTCGCCCAGAAGGTAGAGGACATCAAAGAGCATGTGGAAATGAGGCGAGAATATATGACACTCCAATTAGAACTCAGAAAAGAATTGAAGAAAGAACGTGCAGAGTGGATTGAGCAAGGCTTTGAGCGAGGCATCGAACAAGGCATGGAGCGAGGCATCGAGCAAGGTATTGAGAAAGGCACAGTGAATGCGCAGGTCTCGGCGCTGCATCATCTGATTGATAAGGCGGGGTGGACGCTTGAACAGGCGATGGAAATGATGGGATTGCCCGTCGCCGAGCGCAACAAATATGCCGCCCTTCTGCAAAGCTGAATCCAGATCTTAATGAAATATAGGGCGTCCGGCAGAAGAACTGCATCTGCCGGATGCCCTATATTTATCTCACAAGTGAAGCGCTGTCATGAAGGAGGGGCACGGGGATATGAAAATCTCTGTTCATGACGGCCTCTTACGGCTCTTTTTTTATGCCGGCCTTCCCTCCTTATCGACACGCGCGTATCACTTGTCGGAGGGCGCGGCGCACCGTGCACGCAGGATACGCATCGTTCGTCCACGGTGAAAAAGAGCGGTCATCGTAGCCGTCCTCTTTTTCAAATACGGCGCGCTATTCCTCCACGGTAAAGCACACGGGGACCTCGGTGAGGTCCGTCTCCATGCGGCGGCAGGTGACGCCCGCAGAGGCGAGCATGCGCTTGGAGGCCTTCGTGCTGTCCGTCGCCGCGTATTTGTCCGAGAGGTAGATGACTTCGCGGATGCCGCTCTGGATGATCGCCTTGCAGCACTCGTTGCACGGGAAGAGCGACACATAGATGCGGCAGCCCCGGAGCGATGTGCTCGCGTTGAGGATCGCGTTCAGCTCGGCGTGCACGACGTAGGGATATTTCTGATCCGCGAACTCGCCCGTGCGGCCCCACGGGTACTCGCTGTCGTCACAGCCGTTCGGCATGCCGTTGTAGCCGACGCCGACGATGTGCTTGTCCTCGTTGACGATGCACGCGCCGACCCGTGTGTGCGGGTCCTTGCTGCGGTAGCCGGAGAAGATCGCAACGCCCATAAAGTATTCGTCCCATGTGATAATCATGCCGCACCTCTTCGTTACACTACATCCACCCGGAGCACGCCGTCGATCTGCCGCAGTGCGTCGACGATGAAGACCGGTTTTAGATCCTCGCTGTTATAGACGTCAAAGCTGAGGTAAATGCGCCGCTCTCCCTCTTCCTCCGCCTCGTCCTCGTCCGTCTTCACCTTGACGCCGCGCGCGCGCAGATGCAAATCCTCAAGACACGCGCTGATGCGCATGATCTGCCCCGGCTGGTCGACCGTGTGTACCGAGAGCGAGAGCATGTGCGTGTGATCGACCCACATGTCGAGACGCGAGAGATTGCCGAGGATGATGAAGACGATGCCCGTCGTGACGCCCGCGCTGAGGTAAAAGCCCGCGCCGACCGCGAGCCCGACGCCCGCGACGACCCAAAGACACGCGGCCGTCGTCAGCCCCGTGACTGTGAGCCCTTCCTTCATGATCGCGCCCGCGCCGAGAAAGCCGATGCCGCTGACGACCTGCGCCGCCAGACGCGCGGGATCGGCGTTGGTCCGTCCCTCAACCTGGTCGTAGAGCGTCTGCGATAAGAGCATGATCAGGCAGGAGCCGAGGCAGACGAGCATATTCGTCCGAAGTCCGGCCGATTTGTGCCGCATCTGCCGCTCGTAGCCGATGATGCCGCCCATGATGCACGAGAGCACGAGCCGCAGACAGATTTCCCATTCTTCCATGTGTTCATAACCCTTTCCAATGCAGTGGAAGTACAAAATGAGCACTTCCTCATAAGTTATCCCCAGTTGTGTAAAACTCTGTGGATAAATTTGTGCAAAAGCCCGAAAACGTCTTTATCCACATATCTTTACACAGTGTGTATAATTTTTACGAACGATTTTCCCTTTTCTGTGGATCGTGTGGATAAAGTAGTGGATAATCCCATATCTGGGTGATGATCGATATAAATTTCTATATTTCGTAGGGGAGCGTCGCCTACTTGTCCACAGGCCGCGGTTGATATCCGGCTTTTTCTTCCTCCGTCCACAGTTCGTACGGATGCGAAATCAGCGCGGCGTTGTAGTAGCGTTTTTCGCCCGTCACTTCGACCGTCGCCCACGGCGGCGGCGCGACCTCCTCGGCCGCATCCGCCAGCTCGACCTCGGCGACGACGAGCCCCGCGCTCGCCCCGTGAAAGACGTCGACCTCAAAGACGTGGCCCGCGAACGGCACGCGGTAGCGCGTCTTCTCCACGATGGGCCGCGGGCAGAGCGCGAGCAGTTCCCGCGCATCGGCGATCGGGATCTCGTACTCGAACTCAGCGCGGCGCGCGCCGTGCGTGACGCCCTTGACCGTCAGATACCCGCGCGTGCCCGCGATCCGCACGCGCACCGTCCGCGCAGGGTCGGCGCAGAGGTATCCCTGCGCGATCTCCGTCCCCGCCCCCTGCGGGCGAAAATCCTCCCGAACCCTAAATTTTCGCTCGATTTCAACACCCATACGACTGCGCCCCTTCTGATGAATACAACATTAAATAGGTTGCATATTCCCGCTGTTTGCTATATTATTTGTAGTGATGCTTCCGTTCACGCGTCCCGTGCGGCAGAATTCGTATTCCTCTTAGTATAAGCGAGGACGCCTTGGAACGCAAGCGCATGCGGCGAGATCCCCATACCGGCCGCTGCCCCATCTACACGAACGAGAGGAGAGAACTCCCGATTGGCTACATTAGCGCCGCCGCGGCGCCCGCAAAAGAAAAAGAAAATCTGGCCCTACGTCCTGCTCGGCACCATCTGCGTCTTCGTCCTCGCCGCTGTTGCGGGCGTATTCTTCGCCGAGAGCAGCCTGCTTGATAAGCACAGAACCGACGCGCCCTCGGAAGAACTCCTCACGGCAAAAGACAAGGCGACCATCATGATCATGGGCATCGACGAGCGCGCGGACGACGTCGGACGCAGCGATACGCTCATGGTCGCGACCATCGATCCCGGCAAGAACGAGGCCGCGATCCTCTCCATCCCGCGCGACACGCGCGTCTCCATCCCAAAGAACGGCTACGACAAGATCAACGCCGCCTACGCGTACGGCGGCGAAAAACTCACCCAGCGGACCGTCGAGGACTTTCTCGGCACGCGCATCGACCATTACATCATCATCAATACACACGCCTTCCAAAAGATCGTCGACGCCATCGGCGGCATCGACATCGACGTCGAGAAGCGCATGTATTACGAGGACCCGTGGGACGACGACGGCGGGCTCGTCATCAACCTGCGCCCCGGCATGCAGCACATGGACGGCAAGACCGCCGTCACCTACGTGCGCTACCGCGACGAAGAGGGCGACATCGGACGCATCCGCCGCCAGCAAAAATTCATGCGCGCGTGCGTCGATGCCGTGACGACGCCCGCCATCATCCCGCGCCTGCCGAGCATCATCAGCAGCGTCATCGACAGCGTGAAGACCGATCTCTCGATCCGCCAGCTGCTCGAGTTCGCGGGAACCCTGCGCGAAGCGCAAAAGAACGGCCTGCGGACCGACATGGTCCCCGGCCGGCCGCTCTACATCGACGGGATCAGCTACTGGATCCCGAACATGTCGGAGCTGCGCAGCTCGATGGCGAGCACCCTCGGCGTCACGCTCAGCGCCGACGAGCGCAGCCGCATGGAGCGCGCGGTCCGCGCCTATGAGGCCTCCATCCCCGCAAGCGCCTCCGAAATCCCCGCGGACGACACCTCCGTCGGCCGCGCCGTCAGCGCCGACGAGGCGATCCAGGGGCGCAGCCGCACCAAGCCTGCGGACGAGGGCGACACCAAGGCCGAGACCGGGAAATCCGGTAGGAGTCGCGGCGCGGATGACGCCAAGACGCAAAACGGCAAGAACGACGCCGAGCGCACCGGCAGCGGCAAGTCCTCCGATACGGGCGGCGGACGCCATGCCAGCACGCGCACAGAGAGCGCCGGCAGCGCCAAGAGCGGCAGCGACGCGGCCGCACCGTCCCGCAGCGCGGGAGATACGGGAAAACAAGAATAGGAGAAAGAAAGGAAGACTGACACCATGGCAAGCAAATTTGATGCAGCAGCACTCGAACTCCACAAAAAAGGGCCGGGCAAGATCGCAACCGTCCCGACCGTCCCCATCGGCACGCGCGACGACCTCAGCCGTGCCTACACTCCGGGCGTCGCGGCGCCGTGTCTTGAGATCAAGGAGAACCCCGACGCCATCTACGACTACACGACGAAGGGCAACATGGTCGCCGTCGTCACGAACGGCACCGCCGTTCTCGGCCTCGGCAATATCGGCGCGGGCGCGGGCCTGCCGGTCATGGAGGGAAAATCCGTCCTCTTTAAGGGCTTTGCGGGCGTCGACTCCGTCCCCGTCTGCGTGAACAGTCAGAAGGTGGAGGACGTCGTGCGGGTCTGCCAGCTCATCGCGCCGACCTACGGCGGCATCAACCTCGAGGATATCAAGGCGCCCCAGTGCTTTGACATCGAAAACGAACTCAAGAAAACGCTCGACATCCCCGTGTTCCACGACGACCAGCATGGCACCGCCATCGTCTGCGTCTCGGCCCTCCTCAACGCGTACAAATTCCTCGGCCGCGAGCTGCGCACCGCCAAGATCGTCATCAACGGCGCGGGTGCGGCAGGGCAGGCGATCGCGCGCCTCCTCTTTGCCTACGGAGCCAAGACCGTCGTTCTCTGCGACACGACGGGCGCGATCTACGAAGGCCGTCCCGAGAACATGAACCCGTACAAAGAAGCCATCGCGAAAGTCTCCAACCTCCAGAAAGAGCGCGGCAGCCTTGCCGAGATCGTCAAGGGCAAGGACATCTTCATCGGCGTCTCCGCCCCCGGCAGCCTCACGCAGGAGATGATCAAGAGCATGAATCCGGACCCCGTCGTCATGGCGATGGCGAACCCCGTGCCCGAGATCCTGCCCGACGAGGCGAAGGCCGCGGGCGCCCGCATCGTCTGCACGGGCCGCTCCGACTTCCCCAATCAGGTGAACAACCTGCTCGCATTCCCCGGCATCTTCCGCGGGGCGCTCGACGTGCGCGCGCGGGAGATCAACGAGGAGATGAAGATCGCCGCCGCAGGCGCCATCGCGTCCCTCATCCCCGAGAGCGAGCTGAACGAGACCAACATCATCGCGAACCCGCTCGACCCGCGCGTCGCGCCGACCGTCGCGGCCGCCGTCGCAAAGGCAGCGCTCGAGAGCGGCGTCGCGCGCAAGACCGACATCACCCCCGCGGACGTCGCGGCCCATACGCGCGAACTCCTCGGCCACGCACAGGCGCGGTGAAGCGCAGCGCTGGATTTTCACTTTGTATGCTATGCAAAAAAGGACACGCATCGTCGTGTCCTTTTTCTATGGGTAGAATATGCGCTCACACAGCGCGGACGCTCGCTGATCCCCATCCTATACATGATGTGCGATTGGGGGGAGCGTCACCGCAATATTCGCAAAACGTTATGACAACGCCCCTGCAAAGCGGGCATAATCCTCCGCGCTCGCCTCAACCTCCCATGCGGGCGCGCTGTAATCTTCGCCCGGCACAATATAAAAGGACTGCCGCACGAACATATCGTCATGTGGCAGTCCTTTTTGGTATGCTGATTTCGATTTTATGACCGATAGAAGCCGGACGAACCATCTTTTTCCTCCGGTTCGGGTAAGGGGAGATTATGATCGCGGAGGATTGTTTCTAATCGGTCTTTGAGTATCGGAATATCCTTACTGGTTGTTTTCCATATGATGGACCGATTCATCGTACCATAGTCATGCGCAAAGAGATTTCTCATTCCCTTGATTGCTTTCCAATCTATATCGCTGCTTGATGCAATAAAATCATCGGAGAGGCGTCTCGCCAGTTCTCCAATCTGCATGATGGGCATCGCGCACGCATGTCTAAATACACGATTTGAGAAAAATATATTTTCATCGCATGAAAACATCCGGAGTGCAAGAAGTACATCATGGCAGTATTCCGTCATGAGATATAGAATCTGTGCGTCTTTTCGCTTAAGTTCCATAAAGAAGCACCTCCTCACGCGCAAGATTCTCTTGGAACGGACGTCCTCTCGGAATTTCACTCACAATATCCACATCTTTTCCAAGTGCTTCGGATATATCCTGCCAAAAAGAACTGAGTTCAAATAATCCGGAAATGCGCCCGCACTCAATATGCAGATCTACATCGCTCTCCTCGGTCGCCTCGCCGCGCGCATACGATCCGAAGAGGTATACCCGCGCAACGCCGTGCGCCTCGCAGACAGGCGCGATCCGTGCCTTGATCTCCGGTATCGTCAGCAGCACAGCACATCCCTCCTCCCGAGGCCTTCGTCTTTATTTCATTCTATCCCACCGCATCCGTCGTGTCAATCCGGCCGGCAGCCGGCTATTGACGATTGTATTGCAACCACGACGCAAGCGTGATACAATTTGCTTAGGAGGCGATCCCATGACAAAAACAGAAACACTGCACATCCGCGTCACACCCGAACTCAAAGCAAATGTAGAGTCGGCACTGCGCCCGCTGGGCCTCTCGACAGGGGAGGCCGTCACGATCTTTTTGCACCAGATTCTCCTGCACAACGGACTGCCGTTCCTTGTGCAGACACCAAGCTACAACAAGGAAACAATCGCCGCAATGGAGGAAGCGCGCGCGATTGCAGAGGGGCGCACCCCCGCAAAGAGCTACCGCTCCGCAGAAGAAATGATCGAGGACATCCTGCATACTTGAAATCAAGCACACCGCTCAATTCAAAAAGGACTTGAAACGCGCTGAAAAACGTCACTATGATTTGACGCTGCTGACTGACGTGGTCAACACATTGGCACGCAGAGACCCCCTGCCTGCCAAGCATCGGGACCATGCGCTGACAGGAAATTTCAAAGGGTATCGTGAATGCCATATCGCGCCGGACTGGCTGCTCATCTATTTGATCAAGAACGAGCAGCTGGTTCTTACGCTCTCTCGCACGGGTACACATGCAGATTTACTGAATATGTAAGGGCATATCGTCCGTCGACCGAAATGCCCGACGTATGACGCCGCTATGCGCCAAAATCCCGCGTCACAGCATCTCTCACTAGGAAGCCTAAGTGACGCGGAAGTTTGGATGCAGAGCAAGGAATAAGAAAAATCCAAGGGAGTCGTAGTTACTTGCTACGTCGACCGAAGCATTTTTCACAATGACGCCGCTATGCGCCAAAATCCCGCGTCACGATCTCACCGTATATTGCCTCCACATCCCGCACATACCCCCTCACATCCATCAGCGCCGAGCCCTGCATCATAGGCCGCAGATTCTCCCGCAGCGCGCAGAGCGTATCGGGATCGGCCGCAAGCCCCGCGGCGATCCGCACATATTCGTCCGCCGTCCGCGCCGCGAGCTCCTCGAGACCGACATTCGCGAGTAGACTCTCACCGAACCGCGCGCCGTGGCTGTGCCCGCGCAGCGTCACGACCGGCACGCCCATATAGAGCGCCTCGCAGGTCGTCAGTCCGCCCGTATAGGGAAACGTGTCGAGCGCGACATCCATCTCCGCATATGCCGCGAGATAGTCCCTCGTAAAGCCCTGCATCTCCACACGCGCGGGATCGATCCCCGCGCGAACCAGGCGCTCCCGCGACATCTCACGGCCCTCCGCACTGTCAAAGACCTTGCTCTTGACGAGGAGACGCGCCGCGGGGACGGCGCCGAGCAGCAACCGCCAGACCCCGAGCACCGCATTCGTCACCTTGCTGAAATTATTGAGACATCCGAACGTCACATAACCGCGCCGCAGCATCGGCGGCGCTGTAGGCGCGGGCATAGCGCCAAGCGGCAGATAGCAAAAGTGGCTGCGCGGCAGGCGGATCACCGACTCCATTCCATCCGTCGGAGCACCCGGCGGATCGAGATAGACATCCGAGAGCAGATAGTCCACGGCAGCGAGCCCCGTCGTTCCCATATAGCCGATCCCCGTCATCTGCACGGGCGCAGGCCGGTGCGCGAGCACGGGCAGGCAGTTGTTCTTCGTATGCCCCGAGAGATCGACGAGGAGATCGATCTCATCGCTCCGAACGCACGCCGCGGCAGCCTCAGCGGGCATCCCGAGGATGCTGCGCCAATGGATGCGCTCCCGCTGCATCGCACGCGAGACCTCGTCCTCCGGATTGTTCGCGTAGCAGTAGACCTCGAACCGCGTCGCATCAAACGCGCGCAGCAGCGGGTAGAGGAACGCCGCCACCGGATGACGGCGCAGATCGGGCGAGATGTAGCCGATACGCACTTTCTCGTGGCCGTACGAAACGCCCCGCGCAGAGAGCTGCGGCACGCCGCAGTACAGCGCGTCATAGCCACGTGCAAGCCGCGCGTACGCGGCGCGCTCCTCCTCCGGCAGATAATTCACGGCAAAAATTGCATTGCTGTACTCGACCGCCCTCTTCTCACGCGTCGTCTCGAGATCGGAGGAACGGAGGAACGCCTCGACCGCCGCCCGAAGCTCTCCGGTCAGCGTGCATGCAGAGCCGAGCAGACTGTATGCCTCGGCGAGGAACACCGTGCAGTAGCGGCGGCTCCCGGGATCGCGCGCGATGCGTGCCGTGAGGAGATCGATCAGCGCGCGCAGATGCGTGATCTCCGTCCGCATCTTTCCCTCCGCGCGGTCGAGATAGATCTCCTGCATCGCCGCGCCCGCATGCGCGGGGTCGACCGCCCGGATGCGCGCGATCTCGGCGCGTGCAGCGTCGTATTCCCCCAGCTGTTTGAGCGCGGCCGCCAGCACATAGCGCACCTCGGCATCCGCGGGCACATGCGCGAGAAGCGTACGCGCCGTTTCCGCCGCCCCCGCATAATCCTGCGCCGCATAGCGGCGGCTCGCCTCCCTGAGCATCTCATCCCGTGTCGTCTCTCTCATAGCAGCCCCTATGTCCGTTCCCACTCATTACAGCGCCGCACATCCGCATGTGCCGGCACAACCGCGTCTGCCCGCCCCTAGGCGTCGGCGCCGATACATTCATCCGCTAGATGTTTATTTTCCACGCGCCGGACTTCCTTGCGCCGATGCGCTCAATCAGTCCGTACTCTTTTAGTTTTTTGGTGACGCGGGTGACCGTGGTTTTTCCGATCCCAAGGAGTGCGCATAGCTCTTTTCCTGTTATACTAGGATTCTTTTGGATTTCAAGCAAGACCCTTTTATCTGTTGCGGATAGTTTTATAGTGTCATTTATACCCCCATTTATACCCCCATTTATACCCCCATTTATACCCCCATCATCCCCGGTCGGTCCCACCGCAGCGGTCGCCGCCTCGGGCAGCGGGATACTGATCCGGAACACGTCCCCCTCGACGAACTGCGGGGCCCCGCCGGAGTACATCTCTGTATACTTATAGGTGTTTCTCATGCCGGAGCCGAGCTCGTCGGCAAGTCCGATCTCACGAAATACTTTTGAGATCGGCGGATTCTTCGGAAACGGCTCAAAAGCCGCAGGATTCAGTGCGCCGCAGCCATGCGAGAGGTTTGCGTTCTCCGTGAACATGCGCTCTTTTTCGATCACGAGTTTTGCCACATAGGCGCTCGAAAAATCCCGATGCGCCAGCAGATTGGAGACGATCTCGCGCAAAATATGATCCCGCGCACTAACGCTCTGCACGCCCTCCAGATGGAAGGTATCGCTGAGATGTTTTTGTCCGAATGCCAGCAGGCGGTCATAGCTTTCGATCAGATTGGTCGTCACGACATCGCGGTCATCGTAGCGGTCGGTATTAAACACGCGGAACAGCGCATCCGTTTTGTACTGCGGCAGCACGGACATGATCAGCTGATCCGTGCCGAACAGCAGGATGGCGGCGAGCGTGATGCCCTCCCGTCCCGTGTGATGCTCCGTAAGCATGAGTCCCGCGCTGCGGATAAGCTCTTCGTCCGTCATGCTCATCCACGGATGATTGTTCGTGCGCACGCGCGTCATCCTGCGCGCACGATCGAGCAGATCCGCACGGAGATCCCCTACGCCAAAGACCGGGAAGATTTTATTCACATAGTAACTGCCGCTTTTCCGCGCATAGAGCCGGAACACCTCATCCGAATGATGTGTGATGTCGATGTCGGCGTCATGATTCCGATCAAAAATCCTCCCGCGGCATCGGCAGACCTCCTGCGCGCTCGGCACGCGGATATAGAGGAGGCGTTTCCCGTCTGCTTCGTATTCCATCGGTGTGAGATAGAGCGGCGGGTACATTTTATTCTCGTTGTTGACGGACGTTACAAAGTCTTTCTTCACCCGATCGATTCGATCCGGCGCGATGCCGACGATCTCGCTGCGATCGTTCACGCCGAGAAATATATGTCCGCCGCTGCGGTTGGAAAAAGCGCACACGGTCTCGTACACATCCTTCGTGATGTTCGTCTGCGATTTCTTAAATTCGACGGTGACGCTTTCACCGCCGCGTATGAGTTCCATGAGCTCCTGCGGCATTCGATTCACTGCAACAACCACCTTATCGTTTTTCATCATCTGCTGATCATTCTATCATAAAGCCGCATACTTCGCCATGGGTTAACGCCCCCGCGCCGCGCGTAGATTTTTCTCCGTGAAGATCGCGTCTTCTCTTTTTTTTGCTCTAATCTATCCTCTCTTTTTTTACGGCAACAACTGACTATAATATCATTGTAAATGTTTACATCATAAGGAGGTATTTTTTATGAAGAAACTGTCCCCCCCCCGCGTACATTCATCCTCTGCGTACTGATGCTTGCGTTCTCAGTGCTCGTCTCCGGCTGCGGCGGCGATAAGTTCGAGGGCAAGTGGATTGGTTATTATGACAGCAAGCAGGAGTTAGCACTCGCCCAACTGACAGAGTACGAAATCAAGAAAAACGGAAACAGCTATCTCGTAAACGCTCGTCGGATGCAGCTAAATGCAGAAAAGGAAACATGGGAGGAAGAGCTAAACGGGACAAAATACATCCATCTCTATTGGCGCAGTTCCAAGGATTTCGATAATCAGCCGGCGACGGCAAAGGATAATATCTCAAACTTCGCACACCTAAATAGCGCGTTTCCCCAATAAAATCAATACGTCTAA
>CAUQAR010000021.1:0-16034 GCA_963515775.1 uncultured Selenomonas sp.
GATGAGATGTAGCCCCGCGAAGATGTTGGCGAGCGTCTCTTGCAGGGCGAGCGCGACCGCCATGCCGCCGACGCCGGCGGCGGTCAGAATGGGCGCGATCGAAACGCCGTAGTACTGGAGAATGACGAGGATGCCCATGACGTAGATGACGCCGATGAGGATGCTGTTGAGGAGCGTGGTCTTCGGCAGATTTTTGTCCGAGCGCTCAAAGTACATGGTGATCAAACCGTCGACGGTGCGCGCGATCACGCGCGTGATGGTCAGTACGTTGCTCGTAAAGAGCAGATACGAGAGCAGCTTCGTGAGCGTCGGCGAAATCTCGACCGCGTCGATTGCCCAGTAGAGGCCGATGATGAAGCTGAAAAAGATTGGGACGCCGTGCATGGAGCGTATGAATACGTATTTCCATGAGCTTTCCTCGACGGCGAGATGCCGCTCGATGTAGCGGCGGATGAGGCGGTCGGCGACGATGCCGACCGTGAGCGCCGCAATGAGAATGCAGGCGGGGATGAGCAGGAGGTCGAGCATCGTGCTAGCGTCGAGTTCGTGAGAGAATATGGTCAAGGCGGACTCCTTTCAATCGGTGCCGGACGGTTCGGCGGGGAGAAATTCTTCGCGTGCGGCGATGAGGCGCATTGTCCCGATCGGGCTGACGATGGGGCAGGACAGCAGCGCATCGGGGGGGAGCGGAACATGGTGACCGTAGCGCGGCGGGTCGACGATGGAGACGGCACTCCGCAGCGTTCGCATCTCGGAGGAAAAATGGCCGTTGATGACGTTGAAGAGCTCGCTGACGGCGTCGACGGCAAGCTCTTCCATGCCGTCGAGCGAGACGCCGCTGTAGCTGCTGGCGAGCGTGAAGAACGCATCCTCGCCGGCAGCAAGGCCTGTGACGAGGATGGTGCCGCCCACTGTAAGACGTTGGGATATGGTGATGTAGTATGGCGCCGCCGCGGGCGCATCCTTGCCTGCGGATGCGTCCACGCGCGCATAGTCCGCAAGGCCGCGCAGGAACACCGCCCGATATGTATTGCAAAGTTCGGTCATTGTTCCTCCATGCACGCGCGCATCTTCTTGAGCGCGGTGCTGATCTCGCGGTCGGCATAGGGCTTCTGTATGAACATGAGCGCGCCGCTCTCGTGCGCGCAGGCGATGTTTTCCTCAGAGGCCGCGGTCGAGAGCATGACGACGGGCAGGTGCGGATGCGCCGCGCGCAGCCGGCGCAGGACCGCACAGCCGTCCATGCCGGGCAGGATGATGTCGAGAAAAACCGCGTCCGGCATCTCGCACTGCGCCTTCTGCAGCGCTTCTTCTCCGTCCTTCGCTTCGATGACCGTATGGCCGCGGTCGGAAAGTTCCGAGCGGAGCTTGATGCGGACGAGGCGGGAGTCGTCGACGATGAGAATTTTCATGGTGCGGGGGCCTCCTTTGCGGGCAGTGCCGCCGCGCGGAACGCGTGCGGCAGGAGTTCGGCGGGGGTGAGGACGCGCATTTCGCCGCGCGTGTTCGCGAGGATGACGCGCGCGACGGGCAGTTCCATGATCATCTGACGGCACATGCCGCAGGGTGCACACACATCGGGGCCGTCCGCGACGACGGCAAGCGCTTCAAAATTCCGTTCACCGTCCGTGACGGCGCGCGCGATCGCCGCGCGCTCCGCGCAGATGCCGACCGGATACGCGGCGTTCTCAACGTTCACGCCGCCGTAGACGCGTCCGCTGCGCCCGAGGAGCGCAGCGCCGACGGCAAAGCCGGAATACGGTGCGTAGGCGTTCGTGCGAAAACGCAGCGCCTCAGCTACGAGTTCTCTATCGGTCATGCCAGCCCTCCGCGTCGACAGCGCCGTAGATGAGCCGTAGCGGCGGAGGCGGCTCGGCACCTATGGTATAGGCCTCTTGAAGACGCGCGATACCCGCCGCCGTGCGGTTTTTATTTTCTGCATAGAGCACAGCGACGGCGTCGCCGGCCGCGACGTGATCGCCGTATTTCTTATCGAGATAGATGCCCGCGGCATGATTGATCGCCGCGCCTTTGGTCTCGCGCCCCGCGCCGAGGAGCACGGCGGCGCGGCCGACAGTCTCGGCGTCGAGGCGCGTGATATACCCGGTTTCTTTTGCGGTGAGTACGCATCGGCGCCGCGCGTGCGGGAATTTGCGCGGATCGTAGAGCACGTTCGTATCGCCGCCCTGGGCGGCAACCGTGCGGACGAAGGTCTCGAACGCCGATCCGTCCGCGATGACGGATTCGGCGCGGGCGCGGCACGCGGCGCGCGTACCGCATCCCGCCAGATGCAGCATTTCCGCAGCGAGGGTAAGAGAGACTTCGCGCAGATCGTCGGGGCCTTCGCCGCGCAGCACCTCCATCGCCTCGATGACCTCAAGGCTGTTGCCAATGGTGTTGCCGAGCGGCACATCCATGTTCGTGAGGAGCGCGGCGGTGGGCAGTCCCGCATCCCTGCCGATGCCGACCATCGTCTTTGCGAGCGTGGCGGCGTCCTCCGGCGTCTTCATGAACGCGCCGCGGCCGACCTTTACGTCGAGCAGTACGGCATCTGCGCCCGCAGCGAGTTTCTTGCTCATGATGGAGGACGCGATGAGGGGGCGGCTGTCGACAGTCGCCGTCACGTCCCGCAGGGCGTAGAGGAGTTTATCCGCGCGCGCGAGCGTACCCGTCTGCGCGATGAGACTCATGCGGCAGGTGCGCAGGGCGGAGAGAAATTCTTCCTGCGTGAGATCGGTGCGAAATCCGGGGATGGACTCGAGTTTATCCACGGTGCCGCCCGTATGCCCGAGCCCGCGCCCCGACATCTTCGGCGCATAGCAGCCGCAGGCCGCGACGATGGGACTGACGATGAGCGTCGTCTTGTCGCCGACGCCGCCCGTCGAATGCTTGTCGATTTTGATGCCGTCGATGGCGGACAGGTCGATGCGGTCGCCCGACGCCGCCATGATCTTCGTGAGATGTGCGGTCTCCTCCGCCGTCATTCCCTTGAAATAGATCGCCATCAGCATCGCGGACATCTGATAGTCCGGGATGTCGTTCGCGACATAGCCGCCGATCATATAGGAAAGCTCGTCATCGGTGAGCGCGCCGCCGTGTTTTTTCTTCGTGATGAGGTCGTACATGTTCATGGCGCACCTCTAGCAAAGGATGGAGGGGAGGAAGCTCTCGCCCTTCGTCGTGAGCGGCACGTCGAACATGTCCGCAATGCTCGCGCCGATCATGGCAAAGGTCGGATATGTGCCGAGACTGCGCGGTGCGATGTGTGTGCCGCAGACGAGGAGAGGGACGTATTCGCGCGTGTGATCCGTTCCCGCCGCGCCGGGGTCACAGCCGTGGTCGGCGGTGATCATCAGCACGTCGCGCTCTCTCATGCGCGGGAGGAACGCTGTGAGCCAATCGTCGAACTCCTGCATCGCGCGCGCGTAGCCCGGCACATCGCGGCGGTGTCCGTAGATCATGTCGCCGTCGACGAGGTTGATATAGGCAAGGCCCGTGAAGTCCTCGTCCACGAGGGACATGGTTTTCCTCATGCCGTCCGCGTTGCTCTCGTTGATGCCGAGGGAACGCGTCAGCCCGCGCCCCGCAAAGATGTCCGAGATCTTCCCGACGCCGATCACGTCGAGGTTCGCCGCTTTGAGCGTGTCGAGCACAGTCTCGCCCGTCGGTGCGAGGGAAAAGTCGTGACGGCGCGGTGTGCGCTCGTAGTTTGGATACGCGCCGACGAAGGGGCGCGCGATGATACGTCCGACGGCATGCGCGCCGCACATGATCTCACGCGCCCTGCGGCAGTAGTCGTAAAGCTCCTCCACGGGGACATGTTCTTCGTGCGCCGCGATCTGGAGTACGCTGTCGGCGGAGGTATAGACGATGAGCGCGCCCGTCTCCTCATGTTCCCGCCCATAGTCGTGAATGACGGCGGTGCCGGAGTAGGGCTTGTTGCAGAGAATCTTTCGCCCGAACGTCGCCTCGAGCTGCCGGACGACGTCCTCAGGGAAACCGTCCGGATAGGTCGGCAGCGGATCGTTGCGCACGATGCCCGCCATCTCCCAGTGTCCGATCGTCGTGTCCTTGCCGCGCGAGAGCTCGCGCAGACGCGCGTATGCGCCCGCAGGTTTGTCCGTACGAGCGCCGCAGGTCACGCCGTCGATGTTGTAGAGCCCGAGCTTGCGAAGATTTTTCGCCGGGAAGAGTCCGCTCTCCGTGACGGAGCGCAGCGTGCTGCACGTCGCCGCGTCGCCGAAGTCCGCCGCGTCCGGCGCCGCGCCGATGCCGAAGCTGTCGAGCACGATGAGGAAGACGCGTTTGATGCCTGTGTTTTTCATAGAACTCATATCCCTTCTAGTTCAAGACCCGCACGCTGCCGCGCGCGGTACTCGCGGTCGAGGATGCCGAGGATGACGAGGTTCTCGTAGGCGCCGCGGTGCAGCAGCGTCTCGCGGATGAGCGCCTCACGCACCATGCCCTCAGATTCGTAGAGGTGCAGGGCGCGCGCATTGTAGTCCTTGCAGTCGAGCCATGCGCGGTGTGCGCCGCAGACACCGAACGTCCACGCCTTGAGGAGCTTCATCGCCTCGTGCCCGTAGCCGCGGCCCTTTTTCGCCACGACGACATGCGTCCACTCGTGCTCTTTGCTCTCGAGGTGGAGTCCCCCGACGTGGAGGTAGCCGACGCGCTCCCGCGTCTCCTTTTCTTCGATGATGATGTCCATCGCGGCTTTGGCCTGCGCAACGATGATCTCGTGATCCGCACGGGAGAAGGGGACGATGTAGTCCCTGTTGTCCTCTGCCTCCTGCAAGCCGCAGATGTAATCGACGTCCTCCGGCGCTGCGCGGCGCAGCCGCAGCCGCGGACCCTCTTTTAAAATCTCCGCCATATCCTGCTCCTCATAGAAAGAAAATCTTTTTCCTATTTTACATTGAATGCGCCCGCAAATGCAAATGTTTTGCGCAGATCGGCAGCGTGTGCCACGGATAATTATGGATTGACGCCGGACGACGAAAATCATATAATGAAGAGACTTGATAGAGAATGGACTGCAGGGAATGGGGAGGAAGGGCATGGGAGAGCAGAAAAAACCGTCGGTGCGCGATGTGCTTTGGCGCAAGAAGCGTGCGCGCGACCGGGTGCTCGATACGATCGGGAAACTCAGCGATGAGGCGTGGGCGATTTTTGAAAAGATCGCCGCGGACCGCGCGGCGACGTCGCGGGATGCCGTGACCGCGCGGGAGATGAGCCTCAGACTGCGCTCCCTCGGCTATATCGTGGAAGGAGAGCATTACATCGACCGCATCGCCTTTGAGCTGCGCACGAAGGAGGTCTATGTGACCGCGTGCGAGGTCGCGTCCGCGTACGTCACTGAAATGGTGCTCGCATTCCTCGACGGCATTCTGAGTTACAACAGACAGTGCAAATGGGACAATAAAACGTTGCAGGAGGAATACCAGGCGTCGCTCGAAAAGAGCCTCGAAGAAGTTCGGCAGGCGCTGATTCCCGTACCGGAAGAGCAGGTCGCCGCGGAGGAACCGGCGGACGATTGATTTGAATGACAGATACTGGGAGGATTTCCGTACATGTTCGGCATGTCAATGGATATTGGAATCGATTTGGGCACGGCCAACGTGCTCGTCTATGTGAAGAGGAAGGGGATTGTCCTCAAGGAACCGTCCGTGGTCGCCGTCAACCGCGACACGAATCAAGTGCTCGCGATCGGCGAGGAGGCACGGCGGATGATCGGCCGCACGCCCGGCAATATCGTGGCGATACGGCCGCTGCGCGACGGCGTGATCGCGGACTATGACATCACGGAGAGTATGCTCCGCTTCTTCATCGAAAAAGTCGTCGGACGCAGCATCGTCTTTCGCCCGCGCATCATGATCTGCATCCCCTCGGGGGTGACGATGGTCGAGCAGCGCGCCGTGCAGGAGGCCGCCGAGCAGGCCGGCGCACGGCATATCCAGCTCATCGAGGAGCCACTCGCGGCGGCGATGGGCGCGGGGCTTGACATCGTGGAGGCGCAGGGCTCGATGGTCGTCGACATCGGCGGCGGCACGACGGACGTTGCCGTCATCAGCCTCGGCGGCGTCGTGACGAGCGAGAGCATCCGCGTTGCGGGCGATACGTTCGACGAGGACATCATCGCCTACGTCAAGCGCGAGTTCAATCTGCTCATCGGCGAGCGCACCGCGGAGGAGATCAAGACGCGCGTCGGCGCGGCGCATACCGCGGCGCGGCGCGAGCAGATGGATATCCGCGGCCGCGATCTGCTCTCGGGTCTGCCGAAGAACGTCACCATCTCGACGGCGCAGGCATCGTCCGCAATCGAGCCCTCGGTCATGCGCATCGTGGACTGCGTAAAAAAAGTGCTCGAGGAGACGCCGCCGGAGCTCGCGGCCGACATCATGGACCGCGGCATCGTGCTGACGGGCGGCGGCGCGCTGCTCTACGGCATGGCGGAGCTCATTCAGCGCGAGACGGGGACGCCGACGCTCGTGGCGGACGATCCCATGTCCTGCGTGGCAATGGGCTGCGGCAAGGCCCTCGATATTTTCGATAAATTCGACGGCAAGGCGACGAATACGTCGTTCGGCCGAAAAAAATAAAGGAAAAATCGTCATTGCGGCGAATTCTATACGAGTAAGAATTCATCATGGGAAAAAGAGGGATCAGTTATGTGGAGAGGACTCTATATCGCGGCCTCCGGGATGATCACCGAGACCAAGCATACGGACATGATCGCGAACAACCTCGCGAATGCGGCGACGACGGGCTTTAAGCGCGACGATATGGCCATCCGCGAGTTTGAACCGATGCTGCTGCGGCGCATCAACGACCAATCCCCAGATACGGATGTGACGAGCTTCAAGGGATTCCGCCTCGGCCACGGTGCGCCGCGCGTCGGCACGCTCGGCCTCGGCTCGGCCGTGGACGAGATCGCGACGGATCATCTACAGGGCTCGCTCCAGACGACGGGCAACACCTACGACTTTGGCATCTCGGGCGAGGGATATTTCGTCATCGACACGCCGCAGGGCCCGCGCTATACGCGCGACGGCAGTTTCTACCGGTCGGCGAACGGCAGGCTCGAGAACGTGCGCGGACAGGCGGTGCTCTCGGCGCAGGGGCGGCCCATCAATATCCCGGCGGATGCGACGCATGTCAACGTATCGGGGGATGGGCGCATCTACGCGAACGGCGCGCAGATCGCACAGCTCGGGTTTGTTCAGTTCGACGCGCCGAATGCCGTGATCAAGCAGGGTGACAATCTCTACCGTCCGCAGGAGGGGGCGCGCCCTACGCAGGCGACGGGGGTCATCGAGCAGGGGATGCTCGAGATGTCGAACACGAGCGTCGTCACGGAGATGGTCGAACTTATCAACAACTACCGCGTCTACGAGGCCGGCTCGCGCGCCGTGCAGACGCAGGATGCGCTGCTCGATAAGGCCGTCAACGACGTGGGACGCACGAGTTAAAATCATTTAAGAAAATCGAGAAAAAGTTCGATATAATAAAATGAGTTACAGAGTCTAAACAACTTCCTTGGAGGGGGATACCGACCATGATGAGAGCACTTTGGTCTGCCGCGTCCGGCATGAAGGCGCAGCAGACGCAGATGGACATCGTTGCACACAACATTGCGAACGTCAACACCTACGGCGGCAAGAAGGTGCGCGCGGAGTTCCAGGATCTCGTCTATCAGACGCTCCGCGAAGCGGGCGCGCAGAACGGCGCGGACTCGCAGTATCCGACCGCGCTACAGATCGGTCTCGGCACGCGCGTTGCGGCGACCCAGCGCATCTTTACGCAGGGAGCACTCCAGACGACGGACAATCCGACCGACATCGGCATTCAGGGCGAGGGCTTCTTCCGCGTCACGATGCCGGACGGCTCGACGGCGTACACGCGCGACGGCACATGGAAGCTCGACAGCAATCGCCGCATGGTCACGACGGACGGCTATCTGATCGCGGACGGCATCCAGATCGGTGAGAATGCGCCGTCCGACTCCATCACGATCTCCGGTGACGGGCGCGTCTCCTACCGTGAGGCGGGACAGACGCAGCAGCAGGAAGCCGGACAGATCACGCTCGCACGGTTCGTGAATCCGGCGGGGCTGACGTCCATCGGCAAGAACCTCTTCGTCGTCTCCGACGCTTCGGGCGAGGCGATCGAGTCGACGCCGGGCCTTGACGGCGCGGGGACGCTCACGCAGGGGACGCTCGAGATGAGCAACGTGCAGATCGTTGAGGAAATGGTCAACATGATCGTCTCGCAGCGTGCGTATGAGTCCAACTCCAAGGCCATCACGACGTCGGATTCGATGCTCGAGATCGCCAATACGCTCAAGCGTTGATCTTTTCCGGTAGAATTTTCACAGCCATTCTATGCCTATGGAGTGGCTTATTCGCTTTTCTGCCCGCGTCCGCTGCCGCCGCGGCCTATTACGACCGCTGGCAGGGAGAACAGTTCCCCACGGTGCTCTCCTCCGCGCAGCTCTCGGCGCTCGCCGCGCAGAAAATTGAAGAGACGCTTGCGGCGCGCGGCGAGACGCGGCGCCATGAGCTGCATCTCCAGCGGACGGCGCAGACGATGCGGCTGCCGGCGGGCGAGGTGACGGCAGAGGTCACGTTCCCGCGGGACATTCCCTATGGTCGAGAGTTTCCCGCACAGATTTCAGTCTATGTGAACGGGGCGCTCTCCCGCCGTGCGGTGAATTACTATCTGCTCACGGTCTATGACCGCGTGCTCGTCACGATCGCGGACGTCGCTCCGGAGGGCGTGATCTCGCCCGCGAATACGCGCATCGAAGAGCGGCCGGTGGATACGGCGCCCGCGGTAACGCTGACGGATTTTTCCAAACTCGAGGGGCGCGTCGCGGCGCGCTACATACAGAAGGGGACCGTTATCACGCCGAATCTGCTCGCGATGCCGCTCGTCGTGCGCGCGGGCAATCCCGTCACACTTGTCCTGGATGCGAACGGCATCGTCATCCGCGCCGAGGGCGTCGCGATGGAGAGCGGACGCGTCGGATATACGATCCGCGTGCGCAACGCGCGCTCAGGCAAGATCATGCGCGGCAAAGTCGTAGACGCGGAGACGGTACAGATTTCCGGCTGATTATGAGAATGGATGCGGGATTCCGAAGGAGATATATCATGAGCAGAAAGAAATGGCTGGCAGGGATGCTTGCGGCCGCGTTTACAGCAGTGAGCTTCGCGCCCGCCGTATCGGCGGAGTCCCTGTGGAAGAATCCAAGCGGCTACCCGACGCGGAACGTCTTCGCCGACCATCGCGCGATGAACGTCGGCGATATCGTGACGATCATCATCAGCGAGACCACGACGACGTCGGCCACACGATCGTCGGCGAACGAAAAGAGCGGCTCGGTCTCCATCGGTGCGGGTGTCGGCATCTTTGACTTTCTCAAGGCGGCCTCGGCGAGCGGCTCCGATAAATTCAATGCGAAGGGATCGGCCTCCTCGACGAATCGTACGATCGGCAATGTGACCGTGACCATCACGGAGATCACGCCGGCCGGCAATTTCATCCTCGAGGGGACACAGTCCATCTGGCAGAACCGCAACGAGCACAAGATCACATTCCGCGGCATGTGCCGCCCCGAGGATATCTCCGCAACGAATACGGTACTTTCAACGCGCGTGGCGGACGCGACCGTGCGGTTTGACGGGAAGGGCCCGCTCAACGCGAAGCAGCGGCAGGGCATCCTCACCCAGATCTTCAACATCTTGTTCTAAAAGGAGCGTCATTTGATGAAGAAATTCGCAGCTTTACTGCTCCTCTTTGCCCTCATAACGGGCGCGCTCCCTGGTGTCGTATCGGCGGAGTCCGCGGTGACGCGCATCAAGGATATCTCCAAGGTGCAGGGGGTGCGCTCCAACCAACTCATGGGCTACGGCCTCGTCGTCGGGCTCAACGGCACGGGCGACGGCTCGAGCTCGGGCGAGACGCTTCAGTCCATCGCCAACATGCTGATCAATTACGGCATCAATGTCAATACGAGCTCCCTCAAGCTCAAGAATGCGGCGGCGGTGATGGTCACGGCAACGCTTCCGCCCTTTGTGCGCGAAGGCGACGCGCTCGATGTGACGGTCTCGTCCATCGGCGATGCGAAGAGCCTGCGCGGCGGCACGCTCCTCCAGACGCCGCTCAAGGCGGGCAACGGCGAAGTCTATGTCGTCGCGCAGGGCGCCGTTTCGACCGGCGGTTTTACGGCGGGGCGCGGCGGGAGCAGCGTGCAGGCCGCGTTTCCGACGGTCGGCATTGCCGTGAACGCCGGTATTGTGGAGCGTTCGGTAGAAGACGACATCGGCAGCGACGGACATCTTTCGATCTCCCTTTCGCGTGCGGACTTTACGACGGCCTCCCGTGTCGCGGGCGCCATCAATTCCCAGTACGGGAACATCGCGCAGGCGACGAATCCGGGCCGTGTGGATGTGGCGATCCCGTCCTACTATCGCGGAAACGTGGTCGGTTTTGTGGCGTCGATCGAGGAACTTCCCATTCGTCCCGACAACATGGCGCGCGTCGTGGTCAACGAGCGCACGGGGACGATCATCATGGGCGGCGATGTTTCGGTTGATGCGTGCGCCATTACACAGGGCGGCATTACGATCCGCATTCAGGCGAACCCCGACGTCTCGCAGCCGGGCCCCTTCAGCTACGGCAACACGGTCGTGACGGAGGATCCGGACGTGCAGGTTTCGGAACCGAAGGGGAGTACGATTGTGCTGCCGGCGACGACGAATGTCAGCGATATCGTGGGGGCGCTCAATACGGTGGGCGCAACGCCGCGCGATACGATTTCGATTTTACAGGCGATGAAGGCGGCCGGCGCGCTGCACGCCGAGCTTGAACTCATTTAAGGAGGTACGGCATGACGATACAGCCACTCGGCGACGCGTCTCTGATGGGGGCGCCGACAAATTCCTCCTATGACGCGGCGCGTACGAGCGCCGAGGAAAAATCCTTTCAGGCGATGCTTGAGGCGCTTCGGCGCAAAGCGTCCGCCGCAGATCAGGCACCGCCACATTCTGCGGCACAGGCGACGGGCTTTGTGCCGAAACATCCGCTGAGCGATGCCGATGTGCAGGCGAAGAAGCTGCGCGAGGCGTGCGAAGGGTTCGAGGCGATGTTTCTCAGCATGATGTATAAGCAGATGCGGGCAACGGTGCCGGAAAGCGATCTGTTCGGCAAGAAGTCCAATGCGATCAAGATATTTGAGGATATGCGGGACACCGAACTGATGAATGCGGCGGCCAAGAGCGGCGGCATCGGTCTGGCGGATATGATGTACAAGCAGCTGTCGCCGACCGCCTTGAAGAAGTCAACGGAGGGGATGTCCTGAGCGGGATATTTCTGTGAAAGGGAGCTGTTTGCGGGCAGCTCTCTTTTTATTTGAGGGTTCGACCTTAGTCTGGAGCATGTTATGCGTGTATTGAAGAAAATTCTTGTGCTCGCCGCGGCGCTGATGCTTGCGGCGACTTCTTATGCCTATGCGGCGGCCGGCATGACCGGGCTGCGCACATCGTCGGGGGCGCAGCACGACCGTATCGTCTTCGATCTGACGGAGATGCCGATCTACCATGTGGATGTCTCCGATGACGGCCGCGAGCTGACGCTCGATTTTGCCGATGTGGATGTATCGAAGCTGAAGCGCGCCGCGATACGGACGCAGCGGATTCAATCGGTGTCCTATGCGCGGCAGAGCGGACACTTCTATGTGACGGTCACCATGGCCAAGGGCATGAGCTATCGGATCGGCAATCTGACGAATCCGTTCCGCGTCTTTCTCGATATCGCCCCCGAGAGCGCGGCGAAATCTCCGGAAAAGCCCGCCGCTCTACCCGTGCCGACGCCTGTGCCCGCACAGCCGGATGGAAGCGATTCCGAAGCGTCCTCCGCGCAGTCGGAACTGCCGATTCTGCGGGAAAAAGACCTCGCCCCCGGGCTCAAACAGAAGACCTACATCTATGAAGATGAGGACGGACGCGTGACAGCGTATTTCATCGATGCGGATCCCGCGCGCTATCGCGTGCGTCCCGCGCTTGCGCGGGGCTATATCCCCGGACGTCAAACGGTCAGCGGGATCGCGCAGGCAACGCATGCGGCTGCCGCGATCAATGCGTCCTATTTTGCGGCGAGCGGCGAACTCATCGGTGTGACGAAGATTGACGGGCTGGTCGTCGGCACGACCTATTTTGACCGCAGCGCGTTCGGCGTGATGCCGGACGGCTCCTTTATCTTCGGCGTTGCGTCTTACGACGGCACGGTGAAGATCGATCAGACGGTGCTGCCCGTCTCCGGCGTCAACACCGAGCGCGGCGAGAACAACCTCATCGTCTATAACCGCGCGTATGGCAAGTCGACGGGGACGAATCCCTACGGGCTCGAATACGTCGTACGCGGCGGCCGCGTCACGGAGATCAATACGAATGATTCGCCGATCCCAACGGACGGCTATGTCGTCTCGGTGCACGGCTCCTCGATGGATGCCTTTGCTTCGGCCGGCGTGCGCGTCGGTGATCCGGCGGTGCTAACGGAATCTCTTGGCGGGGCATGGGACCGCGCGGTGCAGGTGCTCGGCGCGGGGCCGCGGCTTGTTGCAAACGGCAGCGTGCATGTGACGGCGGGCGAGGAGCAGTTCCCCGGCGATATCCGTTATGGGCGTGCGCCGCGCAGCGCGGTTGCCGTGACGAAGGCGGGGCATATCCTCTTTGCCGTCGTTGACGGACGTCAATCGCACAGCCACGGTCTCACGCTGACGGAGTTCGCACAGCTACTCGTCCAATTCGGCGCGCAGAACGCCGTCAATCTCGACGGCGGCGGCTCTTCGGCGCTCTATGCGGGCGGCGCGGTGCTCAATTCGCCTTCGGACGGCGTGGAGCGTGCCGTCGGCAGTGCGCTCATTTTACAGCAGAAATAATTTTGACGGTGCAGACGCAATATGATAGAATGTGTGAAGGTTTATGTCCTTTGAGCATGCCCGGGATGAATGAAGCAATGCGCACACCGCCTGTGAGGCTGCGCTGATGTAGGTGATAAAACGTTGAAGAACGACATGTTTGATGTCATACAGGAGGACCTCGAAGCCCTCGAGCCCGCGCTCGAGGCGGCCCTCGTCTCAGAGACGGCACTCGTGACGGATATCGGTGCGCATCTCGTCTCCTCCGGGGGGAAACGTCTGCGGCCCGCACTCTTCCTGCTCGCGGCACACGGTGGCGGAGCCTATGACGGGGCGCGCGCTATGCCGATTGCCGTGGCGCTCGAGCTGATCCACACGGCGTCGCTTGTGCACGACGATGTGATCGACGAGGCGGAAACGCGCCGCGGCGCGGCCACGACGAACGCGAAATGGGGCAATCAGGTCGCGATCTTGAGCGGGGATTATATCTTCGCCCGCGCGTTTAAGCTCGTTGCGGAAAAGGGATATCCTTCACATGTCTATGTAAAACTTGCGCACCTCGTCTGCACGCTCAGCGAGGGAGAGATTTTGCAGGATCGCACGGTCTATCAGGTACCCGCAAGCGAGGATGCCTACTATGAACGCATCCGCAAGAAAACGGCGGATTTCCTCGAAATCTGCTGTGAACTCGGCGCCGCCATCGGCGGTATGGATGCTGCGGATACGGCGAATTTTGCCCGATACGGTCATGCGATCGGCATGGCGTTTCAGATCACGGACGATCTGCTCGATTTGCAGCAGACCTCGGAGCGCATCGGCAAACCCGCGGGCCGCGATCTTGCGCAGGGCTATGTGACGCTCCCCGTCATTCGGGCGCTCGCGGTGCTGGGCACGCAGGAGCGCGCCGAGCTTACGGCGCTCATTACGAATCCGAAGATGTCGGAGGCGGAGCTTGCGCGTGCGCTCGCGCTCGTGCGTGCAACGGACGGCGTGGACTACGCGCAGGAGCAGGCAGACGCCTATCTCGAACGCGCCAAGGCCGCGCTCCCCGGAGCGCTCGACGCGCGCGTGCGCGAGACGTGCCTAACGGCGGCGGACTTTATTGGACGCCGTGAATTTTAAAGAGGTGTCATAGATGTTTGGTATTGGCGTACCCGAGCTGATCCTGATCTTAGCCGTCGGGCTGATCGTGTTCGGGCCGGGGAAACTTCCCGAGATGGGGCGGACGCTCGGCAAGGGGATTCGTGAGTTCCGCAAGGCGTCCAACGCGCTGACGCAGGCGATCAATACGCCGGAGCCGCCGCCTGCCCCCGTGCAGGCGCAGCCCGCAGCGCAGCAGCCTGCGCAGCCCGTGTCCACGGCAGAAGAACGGCCCGCACCGGCGACGACAGAGAGCGCGGCGGCAGCGGTTGCGGCGCATCGTGCGCAGCAGGAGGAAAACTCGGTAGAGCAGCCCGCCGCTGCGGCAGAAACAGTGCAAAAGAACGGATAACCCGTAACGCTGTCGATATACGGCGGCAGAACATCTGCGGGAGAAGCATCGAATGATGCCGCTCCCGGCGATGCATAGGTGTTTCACATTCGGTACTAGCGCATCTCACCGTAGGGGCACGGCGTGCCGTGCCCGGTAACGATCTATGGCGGCGTAACGTATATGTATTATTTTTTGGAGGAACAACCATGTTTGGACTCGGCGTACCCGAACTCGTACTCATACTCATCATCGGCCTTGTGGTCTTCGGACCGGGACGTTTGCCGGATATCGGTAAGGCGCTCGGCAAGAGCATCAAAGAAATCAAATCCGCGAACAACGAGCAGGAACAGCAAAAAAACGAGCTCAATGTCACGGCGGAGACAAAGACACTCCCCGCAGACGGAACGACGGAAACGAAGAGCTAATCTATGGCTGAGGAATCGAAAACGCCCGATGCACCCGTACTCTATCCCGCCACGCCAGAGGAGCGCGACGCAATGCTCGCCGCGCAGCGGCAGGCGGCGGAGACTGCGAAACCTGCGGCACAGGCGTCCCCTGAGAGTGCGCCTCTTCCCATAGAGACGCCCCCGGAGGACGCGCCCCCGATCGCAGAACCTGATCCGACGGGCGGGGAGGAGCCGCCCCTTGCGCCGGACCCACAGGAGACGGTGGATGAGGGGAGCATGTCGCTCATCGCGCATCTGACGGAGCTGCGCGCGCGGCTGATCAAATGTCTCCTTGCAGTTGCTGTGGGCAGCGGCGTCGGTTACTATTTTATCGAAGACATCATGCACTATCTGACCCTTCCGGTCGGAAAGCTTTACTACATGCAGCCCGCGGAGGCGTTCTTTACTTATATCAAGATCGCTGTCGTCGTGGGCTTTCTTCTCGCGCTTCCCGTGATCTTTTACCACGTCTGGCGATTCTTCCTGCCCGCGCTCACGCGTTCGGAGCGCCTTGTGCTCGGGATTGTCGTGCCGGTCTCGGTCATTCTCTTTTTCCTCGGGCTGGCGTTTTCGTTCTTCCTCGTCTTTCCCGCGGCAATCATGTTCTTCAAAGGGTTCGGAAATGCGGAACTCGAGGCGCTCTTTTCGGTCAATCGTTACTTTGAATTTGTCATCATGTTTGTGCTGCCGTTCGGTTTCGTCTTCGAGCTGCCGCTCGTCATTACGATTCTCGGCAAGCTGGGATTCATCTCGTCAAAATTTCTGCGCAAATATGCCCGCATTGTGATCTTTCTCTCGTTCGTCGTCGCGGCTGTGATCTCTCCGACCCCGGACGTGTTCACGCAGTCGATGATCGCGGTGCCGATGATCGCGCTCTACGGCGTGGGGTACCTGATTGTGCGGTTTGTCCTGCAAAAGTAAAATCTAGGAGGGATTCTCTTGGCGTATCAAGATTTACGCGAATTCATCGATGTGCTCGAACAGCGCGGCCTGCTCAGGCGCATCACAGCACAGGTCGATCCGGAACTTGAGATCACCGAGATCACGGACCGCATCTCGAAGTTGGAGGGGGAGAAGAACGTCGCGCTCCTCTTCGAGAATGTCAAGGGCTCGTCGATGCCCGTCCTTATGAACGCGTTCGGCAGCTACGAGCGCATGGCACTCGCATTCGGCGTGGAAAAACTCGACGATG
>CAUQAR010000022.1:0-15914 GCA_963515775.1 uncultured Selenomonas sp.
TCTCCGACATGATCATCACGCAGCGCGGCTTCCAGTCGAACTCGAAGATCATCACCGTCTCCGACGAGATGCTCGAGACGCTCATCAACATGAAGCGGTAAGAATTTTATAGATTAACGGGCGGGGCCGCTGCACGAGCGATTGTGCGGCGGTCCTTTTTGGGTCCTCGCCGGGTACCGGGCACGTTCCATGATAGCTTTTATTTATGCACTTCATACTTTACCAATAAGCGATGTCTGATGTATAATAAGACGTCGTATGACGCAGAATGGGGATTCTGCGTGGGAGGCCCGCCCGCATCGGCGGTGCGTTCTAAGTGAATGGGGGAATTGTTTTTATGGAAATGGTGTTGGGATTTATTGTCCTCCTTGTCTGCTTGATTGTGGGTGTGCGCCACGGCGGACTTGGTCTTGCGGTGATCAGCGGCTTCGGCCTCGTGATCTACACGTTCGGGTTCGGCTATCAGCCGGGCAAGCCGCCGGTCGACGTCATGTTGATCATCCTCGCAGTTGTGACATGTGCGGGCTTCTTACAGACGTCGGGCGGTCTCACGGTCATGCTGAAATACGCGGAGAAGTTCCTGCGGAACAATCCGAAGCATGTGACGATCCTCGCGCCGTTGACGACGTGGTTCCTCACGGTGCTCTGCGGCACGGGCCATGTCGTCTACACGATGTTCCCGATCATCTACGATATCGCGATCAAGCAGGGCATCCGTCCGGAGCGTCCGATGGCGGTCTCGTCCGTGGCCTCGCAGATGGGCATTTGCGCTTCTCCCGTCTCGGTTGCCGTCGTTTCTCTCGTTGCGTTCCTCTCGGCGTCCGGTCACGAGTTCACGGTGTTCCAGGTGCTCTCGGTGTCGATCCCTGCGACAGGGTGCGGCGTCCTCTTTGCGGCGCTCTGGAGCTATCGCCGCGGCAAGGATCTGGAGCAGGACGAGCGGTTCCAGGAGTTCATCCGCGATCCGGAGAATAAGAAGTATGTCTACGGCGACGCGGAGACGCTGCTCGATAAGGAGCTTCCGAAAGAATACTACCGCGCGATGTATATCTTCTTCGTCGGCATCATCGCCATCGCGATCCTCGGCAACTTCCCCGACCTCCTGCCGAAGTTTGCGCCGAAGGAAGGCGCGGCGCCGAAAGCGCTCTCGATGGTCATTGTCATTCAGATGGTCATGCTGCTGGTCGGCGCGACGATCCTCCTCACCTGCAAGGTCAAGGCAAAGGACGTCGGCAACTCGCAGGTGTTCCGCTCGGGCGTCGTTGCCCTCGTATCGGTCTACGGCGTCGCGTGGATGGCGGATACGTATTTCATGAACCATATCGCTTACCTCAAGGAGTTCCTCGGCGCGGCTGTGCAGTCGTATCCGTGGGCGTATGCGGTGCTCGCGTTCCTCACGTCGAAGCTCGTCAACTCGCAGGGCGCGGCGATCGCGATCGTGGTGCCGATGGCGATCAATGTGGGCATGGACCCGGTCCTCGTGCTCTCTTTCGTTTCGGCATGCTACGGCTACTTCTTCCTGCCGACGTATCCGTCCGATCTCGCGTGTATCGGGTTCGACCGCTCGGGTACGACGCGCATCGGCAAGTACATCCTGAACCACTCGTTCATGATTCCGGGCCTCATCGGCGTCGGCTCCGGCTGCTGTGTCGGCTACGTCGTGGCGCATCTGCTGTTCTGAAAGTGTTCCGCGCATCCTGCACCGGCACAGCAGGATCATACGCCGCTTCCGGCATGTGTTTAACATCGTGCGATACGCATGAAAAACCTCCCGTCGCATTGCTGCGTGCGGGAGGTTTTATGTCTGCGTTATTTTTGTCGCTTAGAGTATACTATGCTCTTCGCTGCGGCTGAGGATGTCCTTGCTGAATTCGATAAAGGACTGCGCCGCGCGCGAGATGTAGCGATCGCGTTTCCACGCGAGGCCGACGTCGACGTATACGGGCGTTGCGAGCGGGATGGCGCGGATGCCGCTCACCTCACGGACGACCATGTCGAGCAGGAATGCGTTGCCGACGCCGCTCGCAACGAGCCCCATGATGGTGACGACCTGATTGGACTCGAGGACGATGTCCGGGGTGATGCCCGACGCTTTCATCTTTTGCAGCATGGTCTGACGGAGAAAGGAGCCTTCCTTGAGCATGATGAGACTACTGCCCTCGATGTCCTGCATGGTGATCGCCTTGCGCGCGGCGAGCGGGCTGTCCTCGGGGACGCAGCAGACGACCTGGCTGCGCGCCATCGGGAGCAGCTGTAGGTTCGGCGAGGAGTCGGGGATGATGATGATGCCAAAGTCCAGCTCGTCGCGTTCGAGCTGCTCGCGAATGGCGACGGAGCCTTCCTCGTGGAGGTAGACGTCGAGATGCGAGTAACGCCGCTGAAAGCTCGAGAAGATCTTCGGGAAGAGATAGGCGCCCATCATCGGCGGGATACCGATCTTGATCGTGCCTTTCTGCAGCTGCTTGTAGTCGTTGACCTCGAGCACGGCGTCCTGTATGTTGCGCAGGGCCACTTCGACGCGTTCGAGAAAGACTGCGCCCTCGGGCGTGAGGGAGAGCTGTTTTTGACTGCGGTCGAAGAGCAGAATGCCAAGCTCTCCCTCGAGCTTCTTGATTGCGACCGTGATGTTCGGTTGGGAGACACGGAGTCGTTCGGCGGCGCGTGTGATGTTCTTCAAACGGCTCGCCATTTGGAAATATTCCAACTGCCGTAGTTCCATGAGACCATCCTCCTAATAAGTTTCTTTTATGCGATTTCTATTATATCATATTTTCGATGAATGTATGATTGGATAATATAAATTTATTGAAAAAATTTCCGGGTTTTTGAGAGTTTTTTTAAAAAACAGGTAGGATTTTTTGAGGAATTATGGAATAATATAGAAAGATGTGGACGTGTGTCTGAGATCGGCCTATGGACAGGCAGCAGACACGAAGATGGCGTCCGACGATCGAGAGAAATGGATTGGGGGCTTTTGCGTTGGAAAAATCAACGGTCATCGGGATTATCATGGGTGTCATCTCGATCTTTGTTGGTATGATCTTGAAGGGAGCACCGCTTACGGCGCTCAACAACCCGGCGGCGTTCCTTATCATCATCGGCGGCACGTTCTCGTGTCTCTTTATCGGATTCCGCATGGAGCAGCTGGGGAACTTTGTGAACCTCATCAAGAAGACATGCCAGATTCCGAAGTTACAGGAAAAGGGGCAGCTGGTGCAGCAGTTCATCGAGCTGTCGCAGATCGCGCGCCGTGAGGGTATTCTGGCGCTCGAGAGCAAGGCGCAGGAGATTCAGGATCCGTTCTTCCGCACGGGTCTCGGCATGGTCATCGACGGCATGGATCCCGACTTCGTCGGCGACGTCCTCGATGCGGAGCTCGCCATCATGCAGGAGCGTCACGCCGAAGGGCGTTCGATGTTCACGCAGGCCGGCACCTACGCGCCGACACTGGGCGTTCTGGGCGCCGTCGTCGGTCTGATCGCGGCGCTCGGCAACCTGAACGATATCGACAAGCTCGGCCATTCGATCGCGGCGGCGTTCGTTGCGACAATCCTCGGTATCTTTACGGGATATGTTCTCTGGATGCCGTTTGCAAACAAATTGAAGATCATGTCCGAACAGGAAGTCAGCCAAAAGCGCATGATCATTGAGGGGATTCTTTCCCTCCAAGCCGGCGATTCTCCGACGGCGATCGAGGCGAAGCTCATGGTCTTTATCCCGCAGACGGAGCGTGAGGCGCTGAAGGGAGAGGGCTGATATGGCACGGAAAAAGCATGCGAAGCCGCATGAGGAGGAAGTGGGCGAGGCTTGGCTGCTGCCCTATTCCGATCTGATGACGCTACTCTTGGCGCTCTTCATCGCGCTCTTTGCGATGTCGCAGACGGATGCGTCCAAGATGCAGGCGCTCGCGCAGGCATTTACGGCCGCGTTCAACATGGGCGGACCGTCCTTCTTCTCCGGCATGGGACCCTCGACCTCGCAGAACGCGCCGTCGGTGAGCGGCTCGGACAACGGCAACGGCGCCTATATGAAGGAAAATGAGAACCTTTCGGAGGCGCAGGAGAAGCTCGAGCAGTATATCAAGGAAAATAATCTCCAAGATCAGGTGAGTACGGAGCTGACCGAGGACGGTCTCATGATTCGTCTCAAGGAAAAGGCCCTGTTCTCGTCCGGCTCCGCCGCCCTGCAAGGGCAGGCAGAGCAGCTGGTACCGGTGATCGCGAGTCTGCTCTCGTCGCTGCCGGAGCGCGTGACGATCTCGGGACATACGGACAATGTGCCGATCTCAACGGCGCAGTTCCCCTCGAACTGGGAACTGAGCTCCGCGCGTGCGGTGAGCCTCATGCGCGGACTGATGGGGGCGCAGCCCTCGCTGAACCCGGCACGGTTCAGCGCGCTCGGCTACAGCGAATACCGTCCGATCGCGAGCAACGATACGGATGAGGGGCGCGCGCAGAACCGTCGTGTCGAGGTGTTCATCGCACGCAGCATGCGGTTCAGTCAGGATGATTCGAGTATCTCCTCCGACGGGAAGGTGACCACGAGCGCGAATGCGCCGTCAACGTCGCTGCCGCAGCCGTCGGCGAATACATCGGGCGGCGTGGCGCCCATGGGCGCGGAGACGCGCCCGACGCCGACGACGCCGGGGGTCGTGCCGCCGCCGTTGCAGCGTTGAGCACAATAGGGAAATAAAAGAGAGATTGAAAGGGGCTGTTGCGGGCGCAATGGCTCCTTTTTGTATCACTTCGGAGCTATGATTGGAGAACGCGATGATCTTGGGCATCGGCAGCGATATCATCCATATTCCGCGCGTGGCGCGCGCGATAGAAAAGCCGCGGTTCGTGGACCGCGTCTATACCGTGCGGGAGCGTGCGTATGCGCGCAGCCGACGCGTCGGAGCCGCGGCTTCCTTTGCGGCACGCTTTGCGGGCAAGGAGGCGGTGCTCAAGGCGTTCGGCACCGGGCTGCGCGACGGTACGTTGCAGGATATTGAGATTTTGCCCGATGCACTCGGCGCGCCGCAGGTGACGCTCACGGGACCGCTGGCGGCGCGGGCGGCGGAGATGGGCGTCGCGCGGGTGTGGATGACGCTCAGTCATGAGCGGGACTATGCGACGGCATATTGTGTTTTGGAGGGACAGCGATGAATGTAGCATTTGCGGCGGATATGCGGGCCATCGATGAACGCGTTGCGCGGGACTACGGCCTGCCTGCACTCGCACTGATGGAGAATGCGGGGCGGCGCACGGCGGAGGAGACGGCGCAGCTCATCGGCGGTGCGGCGGGCAAGGCGATCTGCGTGTTCGCGGGCGGCGGCAACAACGGCGGCGACGCTTTTGCGGCGGCACGCCATCTCATGAATATGGGGGCGCGTGTCAAGCTGTTCTTTACGGGGACGGCGGAGCGCCTCGGGGATGCGGCGCGCGCGATGCACGATGCGGTCCGTGCGATGGGGGTGGAGGTGCGGCCACTCGAGAGTGACCGCGACTGGGATCGTCTGCGCGTCTCGCTGCGTTTTTCGGACGGCGTTGTGGACGGGATCCTCGGCACGGGCGTGCAGGGGGAACTGCGCAAGCCAGTGTTGCGCCTCATCGAGGAGATCAACGCGGCGGGGAAGCCGACGCTCTCGATCGATATCCCGAGCGGCGTGGGGGCGGATACGGGGAACATCGTCTCCCTCGCCGTAGAGGCCAAGCGGACACTCGCGCTCGGCCTGCCGAAGGTTGGCCACTTCCTCGGGCAGGGCGCGAATTATACCGGAGAGCTGCTCGTCGACGATATCGGCATCCCGCGTGCGCTCCTCACGGGGGAGGCGCTGCGTCAGTCGTTGATCACGCGGGAGACCGCGGAAAAGCTCCTGCCTGCGCGCCGCCGCGATGTGCATAAGGGGGACTGCGGACGGATTCTCGTCGTGGCGGGGTCCGTCGGCATGACCGGCGCGGCCGCGCTGGCATCGGAGGCGGCGCTGCGCGTCGGCGCAGGGCTCGTGACACTTGCCGTACCGGAACGCATCTACGAGGTGCTCGCCGCGAAGATGCAGGAGGTCATGGTCGTGCCGATTCCCGACGAGGGGCAGGGCTGCTTCGGCGGTATGGACGCGCTGCACAAAACACTTTCGTACGCGGCCGAGGCGGATGCTGTGCTGATCGGGCCCGGCCTTGGGCGCGCGCCGGAGACGGCCGAGTTCGTCCGTCTCTTTGCCGCGGATGTGAAGGCCCCGCTCGTGATGGACGCGGACGCAGTCCGAGCGTTTACAGGGCAGCTTGATACGCTGCGCGATCTGCCGCAGGTGCCGATCCTCACGCCGCACATCGGGGAGTTCGCGCATCTCATCGGTAAGTCGGTTGAGGAGGTGCGCAGCGATCTTCTGCAAACGGCGCGCAATGCGGCGCGCGACTGCCAGACGGTCATTGCACTCAAGAGCGAGTGCACGATCGTGGTCTATCCGGACGGCGACGCGTTCTTTACGACCTGCGGGAACCCTGGCATGGCGACGGCCGGCAGCGGCGATGTGCTCGCGGGGGCGATCGTGGGACTGATGCGGCAGATGGAGAGCGGCATGACGCCGATCGTCGGCGTGCACCTGCACGGGCGCGCGGGCGATCTGACCTACGAGCGCAAGGGAAACGGTCTCATGGCGCGGGATATTTTGATGAAGCTCCCGAAGGCGCTGAAGGAGTTGACAAGATAGCGCGGCGGTACTATGATAGGGTGTAAATTTTTTAAGGGAGTGCGCGTGCCGCACTTCTCCGATAGGAAAGAGGCGTCAATCTATGGCAAAGGCGGATATTGACTGGGATCGGCTCGGGTTTGCCTACCGTGCGCTGCCGCAGCGCTATGTGGCAAATTATGCGGACGGACAATGGGACGAGGGTGGGCTCTCGTCGGATGCGACGGTCACGATCAGCGAGTGCGCGGGCATTCTCCAGTACTGCCAAGAGGTATTCGAGGGGCTGAAAGCCTATGAGACGGCGGACGGTCATATCGTTGCGTTCCGTCCCGATCTCAATGCAGCGCGCATGTACGATTCGGCGGCATATCTCGAGATGCCGTCCTTCCCGAAGGACCGGTTCCTCGCGGCTGTCGACGCGGTGGTCTCGGCGAACCGGGACTATGTTCCGCCGTACGGATCGGGGGCCTCGCTCTACCTGCGGCCCTTCATGTTCGCGTCGGGCGAAGTGATCGGGGTCAAACCTGCGGACGCGTATCAGTTCCGCCTGTTCGGCACGCCTGTGGGACCGTATTTCAAGGGCGGCGCGAAACCCATCCGCCTCTGCGTGAGCGCGTTTGACCGCGCGGCGCCGCACGGCACGGGGCATATCAAGGCGGGGCTCAACTACGCGATGAGTCTGCATGCCTACATGGCCGCGCATGCGGCGGGCTTCGATGAGAATATGTTCCTCGACGCGGCGACGCGCACCTATGTCGAGGAGACGGGCGGCGCGAACTTTCTCTTCGTGACGGCGGACGGCACGGTGGTCACGCCGCAGTCGTCGTCGATCCTGCCGTCGATCACGCGCCGCTCGCTCGTCTACATCGCGGAGCATGTTCTCGGCATGAAGGTCGAGCATCGTCCCGTGCTGTTCGAGGAGCTGCGCACGTTTGCGGAATGCGGGCTCTGCGGGACGGCGGCGGTCATCTCGCCCGTCGGCTCGGTGACGCACGGCGATACCGTGATCTCGTTCCCGAGCGGCATGGAGCACATGGGGCCCGTGACGCAGAAACTCTACGATACGCTCCGCGGCATCCAGCTCGGCACGGTCCCCGCGCCTGCGGGCTGGATCCGCAAAATTTGTTGAGCCGTTCATACATCGACAGCAAATCGCTCCTCTTTCGAGGGGCGAAATTTTTTTGCGCAGGCGGCCGCGGATTAAAAGGATTTTTAGCTGTCTTGAGAGAATCTCTAAAGAAAATACTGCTACAATGAATGCGTGCGGTCCGATGCGCCGGGTGGGGAAGGTGCGGATTGCGTTCGGACGGAACTAGGGATGAATCGGGTCACTGCAACGTTTGGGGGGACTTATGCCGTTTAATTTTACGATGCCGACACAGCTGCACGGCATCTTTTCGACCATTACGCCGCTGGATGTCATCGATATTCTCATTGTGGCGGTCATTCTTTACCGCGTCTATGTCATGCTCGAGGATACCCGCGCCATTACGTTGGCGAAGGGGATTCTTGTGCTGCTCGGCGTCACGGTTGTAGCGAGTTGGTTTGAGCTGCATGTGATCTCTTGGCTGCTCCAAAAATCCGTGACGCTGCTCTTTGTCGCGCTGCCGATCGTGTTCCAGCCGGAGCTGCGCCGCGCGCTCGAGCATCTCGGCCAGGGGCGTTTTCTCGGCTCCGGCGGGCTCCTCGACGATGAGGAGGCGCAGAGTACAATTCGTGAGATTCGCAAGGCGGTGAAGATTCTCTCCGCGAATAAGATCGGCGCGCTGCTCGTCGTGGAGCGCAATATGGGCCTCAACGATATCTGTGCGACGGGGATTCAGATCGACGCGCTCATCACGGCGGACTTTCTCATGAACGTCTTCATCCCGAACACGCCGCTGCACGATGGCGCGGCGGTGATCCGCGGCAAGCGGCTCATCGCTGCGGGCTGTCTTCTGCCGCTCACGGAGAACCGCTCGCTCTCGACGGAACTCGGGACGCGGCACCGCGCGGCGATCGGCCTGTCCGAGCAGTGCGATGCGCTCGTCGTCGTGGTGAGCGAGGAGACGGGGACGATCTCTGTGGCGGAAAACGGGCACATGCGCCGGCATCTGGACGAGGAGCAGCTGACGAAGATTTTGACGCCCGCCTTCTCATACAGCTCACGCTCGTCGCTGTTTGATATGGTCCGGAGCTGGAGGAAGAAATGATGACAGGGCTTCGCAATATGTTGCAGCACAATCTGCCCGTAAAAATCCTTGCGCTCGTCGTCGCCGTTGTGCTCTGGCTCTATGTGATGAACGATCAGAATCCCGCCATCGAGGGCAGCTATTCCGTGGCGGTGTCGATGGAAGACGCGCCGGAGGGGTATCAGCTGCACGCCGCTGACGAGAAAGTGACGATCCGCGTGCGCGGGCCGCGGTCCCTCTTCGTTGCGGCAGACCGCGGCGATTTTCACGCGAAGGTGAGCTTTGCGGACTATGCCGAGGGAGAGAAGCTCTACGCGGTGGAGACGTCGATCCCGTACGGGTTCGAGCTGGTCTCCGTCTCCCCGGATAAGATTGCGGTCACGCTTGACCGCATCGTGCAGAAGACGTTCAAGGTGGATCTCATGACCGGCGGCTCGCCTGCGAGCGGGCTGGCGGTAGATAAGATCACGCAGGCGAATACGACGGCGACGGTGGAAGGGCCGCGTACGCAGGTGGATCATGTGTCGCGGGTGGCGGCTCATGTGGGGCTGAACGGACAGGGACAGGATTTCTCCGTGATCGCACCGCTGATCGCGCTCGGCAGCGATGGACGCGAGGTCGCCGGACTCACGCTGACGCCGAATCAGACGGAGATCGCGGTGAAGCTCGCGCGGGCACTCACGCGCAAGGTGGTGGAGATCAAGGTGAAGACGCGCAGCGATCTCGACCCCCGACTAAAGCTGGAGAGCGTGAGCGCGGAGCCGAGCCGGATCGAGATCGCGGGCGCTGAAGATGTGCTCAAGTCGATCACGAGCATCGAGACGGAGGAGTTGTCGCTTTCGGACGTGAAGAAAAATGAGACGCGCCGCGTACAGCTCCGACTGCCCGACGGTGTGACGGTGACGGATCCGAACGTGACCGTAGAGATCAAGGTCGGAGCGCTGCAATGATTCGCATAAAAAATCTGCGGATTCCCTACGACGCCGCGCAGACGCCGGAAGAGGCGGCTGCGGCGCGGCTCGCGCTATCACCCCGGGCAGTGCACGGGGTGATTGTCGTTCATAAGGCGCTCGATGCGCGGCGCTATCGGGGCGCACCGATCGCTTGGGTCTATGCGCTCGATGTGCAGGCGGAAGACGAGCGCGCAGTGCTCGCGCGCCTGCGCAGGGATCGGGATATCTCGGCCGTCGCAGACGACGCGTCGGAGGCTCTTCTGCCGCTCGCCGCGGCGCACGGACTGCGCGGCATGCATCGCCCCGTTGTGGTGGGATTCGGTCCCGCCGGCATCTTCGCCGCGTGGTTGCTTGCCAAAGCCGGGGCAGCGCCGCTCGTGCTTGAGCGCGGCCGTGATGCGGACAGCCGTACGCGTGACGTGGCGCTCTTTTGGCAGACGGGACGGCTCGACCCCGCCTCCAACGTGCAGTTCGGCGAGGGCGGCGCGGGGACATTTTCCGATGGGAAGCTGACGGCGCGCAGCAGCGATCCGCGCATGCGCGCCGTCATCGAGGCGTTCGTTGCGGCAGGGGCACCCGAGGAGATCAGATATCTGCAAAAGGCGCACATTGGGACGGACATTCTGCGCACAGTTGTGAAGAATCTGCGCGCCGAAATCATCCGCTGCGGCGGCACAGTGCGGTTCGAGGCGCAGGTAACGGACATCGAGCGCAGGGACAGGCGTATCGCGGCGCTCATTGTGAACGACGCGGAGCGGATTCCAGCGGACGCGGTATTTCTCGGCATCGGTCACTCGGCGCGCGATACCTATGCGATGCTGCATGCGGCGGGCGTTGTCATGACGGCAAAGGCGTTCGCCGTCGGCGTGCGCATCGAGCACCCGCAGGCATTCATTGACCGCATACAGTACGGGGATGCCGCGGGTGGACTGCTGCCCGCGGCCGACTACGCGCTGACGTATCGCGACGCGGTGGAGGGGCGCAGCGTCTATTCGTTCTGCATGTGTCCGGGCGGCATGGTGGTCGCGGCGGCGTCGGAGGCGGCACATCTCGCGACGAACGGCATGAGCAATTACCGGCGCAATTCCGGCACGGCGAACAGCGCGCTCCTCGTGCAGGTTCGTCCTGCGGACTGGGGCGGCGATCCGCTCGGCGGCGTCCGGTTCCAGCGCATGCTCGAAGCGCGGGCATTCCGCGCGGGCGGCGGGGACTTCCGCGCGCCGGTGCAGTCGGTCGGCGACTTTCTCGCGGGACGTACGGGCGCGCACGATTTTGCCGTCGCCCCGACCTATGCGCCCGGGGTGCGTTGCGCCGATCTGCACGATGTCCTGCCGGATGCGTATGCGGCGCCGCTCGCACGGGCGCTGGCCCATTGGCAGGAGCGCATGCCGGGATTCGGCGCGGCGGATGTGCCGATGACGGGCGTCGAATCCCGCTCTTCCGCGCCCTGCCGCCTCGTGCGGGACCCGCATGCGATGGAGGCGGAAGGCACGGCAGGGCTTTATCCCATCGGCGAGGGCGCGGGCTATGCGGGCGGCATTATGAGTGCCGCGCTCGACGGAATGAAAGCCGCACTTGCTTTTTTGACGAAGATACAGTAGATTATGGAAGAGCAATGATAAGCAAAGAATGAGGGGCTGTTTACAGTGAGACTTTTTGGGACCGACGGCGTACGCGGCGAAGCGAATACGGGCCTACAGCCGGAACTGGCATACCGGCTTGGGCGTGCGGCGACGCTCTATTTCGGCGCACATTCGGAGGTGCGCCCGCGCATCCTGATCGGGCGCGACACGCGCATCTCGGGCGAGATGTTTGAGGCGGCGCTCACGTCCGGGATCTGCTCGGCCGGCGGCGTCGCGCTGCTGGCGGGGGTCGTTCCAACCCCCGCGATCGCCTATCTCGCGCGCGAGCACAAGGCGCAGGCGGGCATCGTCATCTCCGCCTCGCACAATCCCTTCGGCGACAACGGCATCAAATTCTTCGGCGGCGACGGCTACAAGCTCCCGGATGCGGTGGAGGATGAGCTGGAAGCGCTCGTACATCGTCTTGCGGCCGACGATGATGAGGCGCGCCCCACGGGACGGCAGATCGGCATTGTGGAGCATCGGGACGATCTGCTCAATCAGTACGTCGACTATGTGACGGGGATCTGCCCCGTGCGGCTCGACGGTATGAAGGTTGTGCTGGACTGTGCAAACGGCGCGGCCTATGAGGCGATGCCGAAGGTGCTGCGCCGCTTAGGCGCCGATCTCAAGGTCATTCACGCGCTGCCGAACGGGGTCAACATCAATGATCACTGCGGCTCTACACATCTGGAATCCCTGCGCCGCACCGTGCGCGAGATGGGAGCCGACATCGGCATTGCCCACGACGGAGATGCGGACCGCTGTCTCTGCCTTGACGAGCGGGGCGATCTCATCGACGGAGATCATATTCTCGTGGCGTGCGCCTCAGAGATGCTGCGCGCGGGGCGGCTCCCGCACAAGACGGTCGTGACGACGGTCATGGCGAACATCGGCTTTCACAAGGCGATTGCGGCGCTCGGCGGACGCGTCGAGGTGACGCAGGTGGGCGACCGCTATGTGCTCGAGGCGATGCGGCGCAGCGGCTACACGATCGGCGGCGAGCAGTCGGGACATATCATCTTCGCCGACTACGGCACGACGGGCGACGGGCTCGTCACAGCCCTGCAGGTGCTTGCGGCGCTGCGGCGCAGCGGCAGGAAGGCGTCGGAGCTGAACGCGATGATGACGACGTATCCGCAGTTGCTCGTCAACGTGTGTGTGAAGACCAAAGAGGGATGGGCGGAAAACGACGCCATCCGCGCCGCTATAGAGGAGGGGGAACGCATCCTCGGCGCGGATGGGCGCGTCCTCGTGCGCCCCTCGGGGACGGAGCCGCTCATCCGCGTCATGGCGGAGGGCACCGATCAAAAGCAGCTCGAAGAGGTGTGCGGTGCCATTGCGGATGTCGTTCGACGGGAACAGGGCGAGGCGTAGCGTGCGATGACACACATATCGGCGATCCTGTTCGTACTCGTCGCCGGCATTATGTGGGCGGCGAGCGGGACGGCTGCGCAGCATTTCTACGCGCATTCCGCGCATGTTCCGATTGAACTGACGCAGGTGCGGCTGTTCCTTTCGAGCACGCTTTTCTTTCTGCTTGCATGGTGGAGCGGGGGGCTCAGGCGCGGGCTGCGCGCTTTCCGGCGCAATCCGCGGATCCTCGTCCGCATCGCCGTGTTCGGTATCTTTGGCATCATGGCGGTGCAGTATTCCTATTTTGAGGGGATCGCGGCGGGCGACGCGGCGGCGACGACCGTCATCGTCTATACGAATCCCGTGGTCATGATTCTTTATATCGCGTTCCGTCAACGGCGGCTGCCGACGGCGATGGAGTGCGGCACGATCTTCTTTGCTGTGGCGGGGGTCTTCCTCCTCGTCACGGGCGGCGACCTCGGACGCATGTCCGTGCCGCCTGCCTGTATCCTATGGAGCTTCGTGTCTGGGGTGACGTTCGTCTTCGCGATGATCTATCCGATCCATCTGCTGCACCTCTTTGACCGCTTCTTCCTGCTCGCGGTCAGCATGCTGATCGGCGGGATCGCGCTGCTGCCGGTCACGCGAGCCGTGACGGATACGGCCGGCTTCTTTACGCCGGAGACGTCGGCCGATCTCTTCATCATCATCGTGCTCGGCACGGTCGTTGCGTTCTTTACGTTCAACGTGGGGCTGCGCTGGCTCTCGCCCGAGGAGGCGGCCATCACGGCGACGATCGAGCCCGTCGCGAGCGTTTTGTTCGCGTGGTTTTTCTTCGACACGCACTTCGTGCCGATGCAGGTGGCGGGAATATTCTTCGTCGTCGCCGCGATCGCCGTGCCGAATATTCTAAAGAAGAGGAGAGCCGCCGCATGAAGATCCCTCTGCGCTATCAGATGTCGGAGTACGACTGCGGTCCGACGGCCCTGCTCAACGCGGTGAGTTTTCTCTTTGCGCGGGCGGAGATTCCGCCGGAGATCATCCGCAGCGTCATGCTCTACTCGCTCGACTGCTATGGCACTGACGGCAGCGCGTGCAAGGCGGGGACGTCGCGCATGGCGATGATGTATCTCGCGAGCTGGCTGGAGGGCTATAGCCGTGCGACGCAGTTTCCGCTCTCGTGCCGCTACATTGCGGGGCGTGCCGTGCACATCGGCCGGGACAGCGCCGTCAACGATACGATTGTGCGCGGCGGCGCGGCGGTCGTGCGGCTCTTTTACGAGGTGGAGCACTATGCGCTCGTGACGGGGGTGTCGACGGACCGCGTCTATCTCTTTGATCCCTACTATCTGGCGGCGGCGGAGCCGGAATTCGAGCACGCGGGGATCACGGTGACCTGTGCGCATCCGCATGAGTACAACCGCATCGTCCCGTGGGAATGCCTCAACCGGGAGACGCGGGAGCTCTACGCCCTCGGCGCTCCGGACGAGCGTGAGGCGGTCCTGCTCTTTGACGCGCGGACGCGCAGGGAGCCGGACGATACGATCGAGTATTTTATCTAGCGATATCAAATGGCCGGTGCGGCAAAGGGAGGTTTCTACTTGCAGGAAATGGCGGAGGAGATCACGTTCAAGGATCAGCAGGAGGCGTACGCCGTGCTCGGCGACCGCGATGCGCTGCTGCGCGGCATGGAGGAGCATTTTGATTGCCGTCTGGTGAGCAGAGGCACGTCGCTTGCGGTCACGGGCGCGCCGGAGGAGACCGCCGCAGTCCGCGCGCTGGTGGGGGAACTGGTCTTTCTCCATCGGCAGGGGGCAAAGCCGACGACGCATGAGGTGACATACGGCGCGCAGCTCGTCAAGGCGGGCCGCACGGAGGAACTGCACGCGCTCTTTTCCGAGGTCCTGCTCGTAACGGCAAAGGGCAAGGAGGTGCGCGCAAAGACCACGGGACAGCGCGACTATCTCGAAAAGATTCGCCGCAACGCGGTGACGCTCGGCGTCGGACCCGCGGGGACGGGCAAGACCTATCTCGCGGTCGTCATGGCCGTCGCGGCGCTGCGCAGCCGCGCGGTCAGCCGCATCATCCTCACGCGCCCCGCGGTCGAGGCGGGCGAGCATCTCGGCTTCCTGCCCGGCGATCTGACGGAAAAGATCAATCCGTACCTGCGTCCGCTCTACGATGCGCTTCAAGACCTCCTCGGCACGGAAGCGTATCAGAAGATGATGAGCCGCGGCCTCATCGAGGTGGCGCCGCTCGCCTACATCCGCGGGCGGACGCTCGAAGACGCGTTCATCATCCTCGATGAGGCGCAGAATACGACGGGCGCGCAGATGAAGATGTTTCTCACGCGCCTCGGCTTCGGCTCGCGCATGGTCGTGACGGGCGATCTCGAACAGATCGATCTGCCGCGCGGTACGGTGTCTGGTCTCAAGCAGGCCTGCCGCATTCTAAAGGGTGTAAAGGGCGTCGGCATCATCACGCTCGCGCCGGTCGACATCATCCGGCACGAGGTCGTAACGCGCATCGTCGAGGCGTACGGCGCATGGGAAAAGAGACGGGGGCGCGCATGATGGAGATTGCGATTTCCGCGGCGCCGGACACGCTGCGCATCGCGCCGGAGGATGCGGCCGCCGTGCGCCGCGCGATCGAGACGGTCGGCCGCCTTTATGACGCGGAGGATGCGGAGGTCAGCGTAACGCTGACGAACGATACCCATATCCATGCGCTCAACAGACAGTACCGCGGCGTCGATCGGCCGACGGACGTGCTCTCCTTTGCCCTCGCCGAGAGTGCGGAGCCGGCAGTCTTCGGCGCGCCCGCAGCCGCAGTACTCGGCGATCTCGTGATCTCGCTCGAGCGCGCGCGGGCACAGGCGGAAGAATACGGACACAGCTATCTGCGCGAGCTCTCCTTTCTCACCGTACACGGCATGCTGCATCTCCTCGGCTACGACCACATGGAGGAGGCGGAGCGGCTGGAGATGGAGGAGCAGCAGCGGCGTGTGATGGAGGCACTGGGGATACGGCGATGAATCACTATCAATCGGGCTTTGCCGCAGTGATCGGGCGCCCGAACGTCGGCAAGTCCACGCTGATCAACGCGCTCATCGGGCAGAAGATCGCCATCATGAGCGATAAGC
>CAUQAR010000023.1:0-15458 GCA_963515775.1 uncultured Selenomonas sp.
CTGCGCGGGAGACGATGGGGCGAGATGATCAATCCGCACTTACGCGGCTGCTCACATCCTTTTTTTCCTATTGACGTGAGACACGGCGGAACAAACCTGTTATAATGGAACACATTACGATGGAAAGAGGGCGCTCATTTGCGTGCTGTAGTTACACGGGTAACGGAAGCGGCCGTGTGCATTGACGGCCGTATACACGGTCAAATCGGCAGGGGATATCTGATCCTGCTCGGGATCGGACCGCAGGATACGGTTGCCGCCGCCGAACATCTTGCAGAGAAGATTGTGCATCTGCGCGTGTTCTCGGATGAGGCGGGCAAGATGAACCGCGCGCTCGCAGATGTGAACGGGGCGGTGTTGATCATATCCCAATTCACGCTGTTTGCCGACCTTAGAAAGCGCCGGCCCGGATTCTCCCATGCGGCAAAGCCGGAGACGGCAATCCCCCTGTATGAGAAATTCATCGCGTTCGTTGCGGCGCACGGCGTCCCCGTGGCATGCGGCGTCTTCGGCGCGGACATGCAGGTCTCTTCGGTGAACGACGGGCCGGTAACGCTGGTGTTCGATACGGATGAGGTGTGAGATGAGAGAGGATATTTTAAAAAAATATGCGGCTCTTGTCGTCCGCATCGGGATCAATTTACAGCGAAATCAGCCGCTCGTGATTCGCGCGCCGATCGGCTGCAGCGACTTCGTCCATGCGCTTTCTGTAGAGGCGTTTGCAGCGGGGGCCTATGATGTTTCTGTGGATTGGATCGACGAGCAATCCGCGCACATTCGTTATCAATATGCGCCGTGCGAACGCTTTCAAGATTTTCCCGCCTGGCGCAAGCTCTTTTACGACGATCATACGGCCCGTGATGCGGCTTTTATTTCCATTGCGGCGCACGACCCGGATATTTTTTCCGATATTGATCCGGCGAAGCTGACATGTGCGCAGCAATCGGCAGGAAAAGCGCTCGCAGATCATCGCGGCAAGCTCATGAGCAACCGGAATACGTGGTGCGTGGTCTCTGTGCCGACGGCCGCATGGGCGCGCAAGGTGTTCCCGGACTGTACGGACGAGGCTGCTATAGAAAGGCTTTGGGATGAGATTCTAAAGGCGGTGCGCATTACGCCGGAGAACGATCCCGTATCCGTATGGCGGCGTCACATTGAGACGCTGCAAAAGAGGGCGGATTTTCTCAACGCATGCGATTTTTCAGAACTGCACTATCAAAACGGTATCGGTACAGACCTCCGTATAGAGCTTCCCTCCGGTCATCGATGGATGGGCGGCGCCGAGCTGTCGGCAGGCGGCGTGCTCTTTGCGGCCAACATGCCGACAGAAGAGGTCTATACGCTGCCGAGACGCGACGGGGTGAACGGGACGGTAACGGCCTCCAAGCCGCTTCACTGCAATGGAAATATCATCTATGACTTCCAACTGACCTTTCGTGAGGGGAAGGTCGTCGACTATGCGGCGGCACGCGGGGAAGAACATCTCAAAAAGCTGATCGAGACGGACGAAGGGGCCTCCTTCCTCGGAGAGGTCGCGCTTGTGCCGTACGACTCCCCGATTTCTCGGAGCGGCATTCTGTTCTACAATACGCTGTTCGACGAAAACGCATCCTGCCATCTCGCGCTTGGCAAGGCTTACCCAACCTGCCTCAAGGGCGGAGAACATATGACGGCGGATGAATGCAAGAGACGCGGTGTGAACGATTCGATCGTACACGAGGACTTTATGATCGGCACGTCCGATCTATCCGTCGTCGGACGCACGCGCACGGGTAAGACGATACAGATTATGAAACAGGGGAACTTTGCATTCTAAATCATAGGGGGGACGAATGATGCAGAACATGTTCAAACAGCGCATGCTTTATGGCATGGCATTATGTCTCATCGCGTTCTTTTGCGCCGCTTCACCTGTGTCGGCAGGCGCCGTGCGGCCCGATGATTTCTCATATCGGGGCGTCACTTTGGAGGATACGGAGCAATCGCTGCATGAGAAATGGGGAGCACCGTCCTTTGAGAAGACGACATATGTGCGAGGGATCCGCATGAGGGCCTGCACCTATGGGGAGACCGTTGTTTCCGTTGCGGCAGCCACCGGAAAAGTCGTGGACATCGCACTCAGCGGCGATCAATACCGCCTGCGGGGCGATGTACGCAAAGGAGCAACCGGCGGCTATATATTGAAAACCTACGGAAAGGTCCCGCGCCAATTTCTCGACGAGCATACCTGCTATGTGTATGTGCATCCCGCGCATCCGCATTGGCATCTCGTCCTCAACATCGACGCTGTGGAAGGATATCTGACGACCGCACGGATCACGATGCTGCCGCTCACCGACGAGGAGGCAGAGGCGATGGTTGGGGAAAACGACGACACTGCCGATGAACTCGATCTAAGCAGCAGCTACATCGCGTCCAAGAAAATCGACGTATCCGCACTTCCTGAGGAACAGCCCGCCCGACTTGGAGGATATGGAAAATGATGCACCATGTGCACATGCGTGTTCTTGGACACCGTGTCATGCGTTATACCGGCATCGCCCTCGGCTGTCTTATTGCAAGCTGCGCCATCAATTTATTCCTCATCCCGGCACATCTGCTCACAGGCGGCGCAACCGGCATTGCAATGATCGTCTACTATCTGTTCGGGCTGCCGATCGGCATTCAAACATTCCTCTATAATATCCCGCTGCTCTTTATGGCGTGGAAGCTCATGGGGCGGAGCTACACCATTGACATCATCATCGGAACGGCGATCTTCTCGGCATTTCTCGATCTGACGCGGCCGCTGAACGCATATGCGCCCGTCAACGACATGATGCTGACGACGGTATACGGCGGCGTATTTGCGGGGCTCGGATACGGGCTTGTATTCCGCATGAACGGCAGCACCGGCGGGTTTGATATTTTGGCTGCCATCGTTCGGAAATACTACGATCTGCATATGGGCGGCGTGCTCTTTTCTCTCAACTGCATGATCATGCTCATTGCTGCGTTCCTGTTCGGTATGGCACCGGCGATGTTCACACTCATCTATATGTTCATCAACGCGACCGTTGTCGATAAAATCGTTGCCGGGTTCAACCACCGCAAAGCCGTACTCATCGTCTCCGATCAATATCGGGAGATCGCCGAAAATATCATTGACGAGATGCACCGCGGCGTAACCTTTCTGCATGGACAAGGTGCATACACACGCAGGGAACGCAACGTCGTCTTCGTGGCAGTCGGAACGACACAGGTGGGGAAGTTAAAGTTCATTGTCCACAATATCGACCCGCATGCGTTTGTTATTATTATGTCGGCCAACGAGGTCATGGGACGCGGGTTTGGCCGCATCAATCAGAACGATGCGTCTGCATCCGACGAGCTGTACGAAGATGAACACGAAAGGAAATGAAAATATGGCGGACATCTCAAATATCGAAGTGACCTATTTGCTCAACAGCGGATTCCTCGTTCGCGTCGACGATGTGCTCTTAATTTTTGATGATTTTGACGATCCGGCAGGCGCGGTTCCGCGGTCCATAGAGGAGGGCCGTTATTCCAAGCTGTATTTTTTTGCGTCTCACGCGCATTTTGATCATTTCAGCCCCCATATCGCGCAATTCGCTGCGGAGACCACACGCTATATTTTGAGCGACGACATCCGGAGCGCGGGGGGCGCGTCCCGGATGCCTGCGGATCAGACCGTCTGGATGTCCGTCTATGACGCATGGCGGGACGATACAATTGCCGTGACGTCCTTTTCCTCCACCGATGAAGGAACATCTTTCCTCGTTGAGACGCGCGGCCGCAAAATCTTCCATGCGGGGGATTTCAACTGGTGGGATTGGCTCGGGGACACCGCCGAGAATCGAAAACTCGCGGAGAACGGTTTTCGCAAACAGATGAAGCGTCTCGCCGGATTGTCTTTTGATCTCGCATTCTTTCCCGTGGACGGACGCTTGGAAGGTTCGATGGACCGCGGCGCGCGGGTATTCTGTGCCGAGACGCACCCCGATGCGCTCGTTACCATGCACTCCGTGGGATACCCCGCATGGGTACCGCCGCCGGATTTCTTCCTGCCGGAGCGTGAAATTCCCGTTTGGTCGCCGCGTATCTCGGGAGAAACGCATTCTTTTTGAAATATGTATTGAAATATGAGGGGGCTTTCGGTAGAATGGGAAAGAATTTCTATATCCCGGCACTCTGTATTGTCGCCGCGGCACTCGCCGTGTTCTTTGCGGCACACAGCGCAGGTGCTGGAATGTCGTTTCACATGCTGTTGGACAAGGATAAAGGAGAGAATGGAATCGTGGCAAACCGCATCGCAGTATTTACGACCAATAAGGGGACCTTTGCCGTCGAATTGTTTGAAGACAAAGCGCCCGTGACGACAAAGAACTTTATTGATCTTGCCGAGAAGGGCTTCTATGACGGTCTCATCTTTCACCGTGTCATCGACGGCTTTATGATTCAAGGCGGCGACCCCAGCGGCAACGGGACGGGCGGTCCGGGCTATACCATTCCGGATGAGTTTGACCCGAGCCTCCGCCATGATGACGAGGGGATCCTGTCTATGGCAAACGCGGGTCCCAATACCGGCGGCAGTCAATTTTTCATTACCCTGGCGGCGACACCCTGGCTGGATGATCACCATGCCGTCTTCGGAAAGGTGATCGAAGGGATGGACGTTGTGCGCGACATCGGACATACGCCGACGGGGTACGCAGATCGCCCTGTGCACGATGTGACGATCGAAAAGGTTGAGATCAAAGACGCGGAAGAATGAATTACGCGTACCTGCTGTTATGTGCCGACGGAACTCTGTATGCCGGATGGACGAATGATCTCCGGCGGCGCCTGCGGGCACATAATGACGGAACCGGAGCAAAATATACACGCGTGCGGCGTCCCGTCCGCTTCGTGTACGCAGAATCCTTCGCCACGAAGGAGGAGGCACAGCAACGGGAATATCAAATGAAAAAAATGCGCCGCCGCGACCGGTTATCTTTGGTCCGCAGCGGCCGGGACAGGCCCGGCATGGCGGCACTGCTCGAAGACATCAATACGGAAGATGCAGTACAAAGGAGAGGTTTGAATGACGGAAAAGAAAGTCATGCTGACGGAGGACGGGTACAATAAGCTCGTTGAAAAATTAAACTATTTGAAAAGTGTCCGCCGTATCGAAGTGGCAGAGCGGCTCAAAGCCGCGATCGCTCTCGGCGATCTGTCCGAGAACTCCGAATATGACGATGCCAAGAACGAGCAGGCGTTTCTCGAAGGAGAGATTCAAGAATTAGAGATCAAGATCAGAAACTCCGATATCATTAAGGCGGGAGACGGTAAGACCGTGACGATGGGCAGCCGCGTCACGGTCAAGGATCTTGAATTTGACGAGGATGAGACGTTTCTGATCGTCGGATCGACGGAGGCCGATCCGGACGAGGGGAAGATCTCGAACGAATCCCCGCTCGGCACGGCGCTGCTCGGGCAGAAGATCGGCCGCGTGATTAACGTCAACGCACCGGCAGGAATCATTCAGTACAAGATCGTCGATATTAAGAAGTGAGAGGAGTACTGATGGCAGAAGAAAGAGACCGTTCATCTGAACAGGATCTGAGCGAAATGATGCGTGTTCGCCGAGAGAAGATGGAGGCGTTCCGCAGCATGGGGATCGCGCCTTTCGGACATCGGTTCGATGTCACGGATTATGCGGCGGATATTCAGGAAGCGTACGCCCATCTTGCCGAGGATGAAGAGGGGGGCGAGGTGCGTGTCGCCGGACGTCTCATGGCGATACGCGGCCATGGAAAGGCATCGTTTTCCACACTCAACGACCGTACGGGGAATATCCAAGTATACTTTAAAATGGATGTGCTCGGTGAACGGAAATACAAAGAAGAATTTAGACGGCTGGACATCGGGGACATCATCGGGATTCGCGGCGTCGTGTTCAAGACACGGCGCGGAGAGGTCACGGTGCGCGTGGAGGACTTCGATCTGCTCTCAAAGTCGCTGCGCCCGCTGCCGGAAAAGTTTCACGGCTTAAAAGACATCGATACGCGTTACCGTCAGCGCTATCTTGATCTGATGGTCAATCATGAGGTGCGCGACACGTTCCGCAGGCGCACGAAGATCATCCGATCCATGCGTCAATATCTGGATGCGCGTGGCTTTCTCGAAGTGGAGACGCCCGTGCTCTCGACAATCGCGGGCGGCGCTGCGGCGCGTCCGTTCATCACCCATCACAACGCGCTCGATATCGATCTCTATCTGCGCATCGCTACAGAGCTCAGCCTCAAGCGGCTCATCGTCGGCGGCCTTGACCGCGTCTACGAGATCGGGCGCATCTTCCGCAACGAGGGCATGGATGTTCGGCACAATCCGGAATTCACATCCATCGAGATCTATCAGGCGTTTGGCGACTATCGTGATCTCATGGAGATTACCGAGGAACTTGTTCGACAGGCGGCAAAGGATGTGTGCGGCGCTACGCAGATCACCTATCAAGGCGTTGCTATCGATCTCGATCAAGTGCGCACCGTAAGCATGAACGATGCCGTCCGCGAAGCGACCGGAAAGGATTTTCTCTCCTGCGCCGATGTGGAAGAGGCGCGCGCGATGGCGCGTGAGATCGGTGTGCCGTTCGAGGAGCGCCACGGGATCGGGGCCATCCTCAATGCGGCCTTTGAAGAAAAGGTGGAAGAAACCCTGATTCAACCGACCTTCATCATCGGTCATCCGACGGAGATATCCCCGCTGGCGAAGAAAAATCCCGATGATCCGCGCATTACCGACCGCTTTGAATTCTTTGTCTATGGACGTGAGCTCGCGAACGGATTCACCGAGCTCAACGATCCGATCGATCAAGAGCAGCGGTTCTTAGCACAGCTTAAACAGCGCGAAGCCGGGGACGCGGAGGCGCATGTGATGGATCGGGATTATATCACGGCGCTTGAGTACGGACTTCCGCCGACGGGCGGGCTCGGCATCGGCATCGATCGATTGGTCATGCTCCTCACGGACAGCCCATCCATCCGTGATGTGCTGCTCTTTCCAACGATGAAGCCGATGGCGGAATGAGAATATCCCCGCGGGAAATGCGGTCCGGCGCAGTCGCGGGCTTGACAGTACATGGAGAATATGATAATATCCACTGACGTAGGTATTCCTGCATGTTTGGGCATCGTCCCATTCCCGACCGCTCGGCGAGGTCCCATCAAATCGGAGTGTCCGAACCGCAGCCGGCGAGTAACGATATAGGGGAGGTGTTTTCTATGTATGCAATCGTAAAGACGGGCGGCAAGCAGTATAAAGTCGCTGAGGGCGATACCATCTTCGTGGAGAAGCTCGCGGCAGGCGAAGGCGAAGCCGTCGTGTTTGATGAGGTTCTGACGGTTGTGAGCGGCAGCGACGTCAAGGTCGGTCGTCCGACGGTTGCCGGGGCAAAGGTCACGGGCAAGGTTGCGGCGCACGGCAAAGGCAAGAAGATCCTGGTCTTCAAGTACAAGGCAAAGTCCAATTACCGCAAGCGCCAGGGCCATCGGCAGCCGTTCACGAAGGTCGTCATCGAGAAGATCGAGGCATAATCTTTGTGATTGAAGTCGATATTTTTACCGATCATAGTGGAATGATCGCGGGCTGCCGTGTTACGGGACACAGCGGAACGGCGGAGCGGGGACAGGATATTGTCTGCGCCGGCGTATCCGCATTGACCCAGGCCGCTCTCCTTGGCATCATGGAGCATCTGCATCGCGCCGTCACTTATGACATTGCGAGCGGAAATCTCAACATGCGGCTCGTCGAGCCGCCGGATGCCTCTACAGAGGCGATCCTGCGCACCATGTATATGGGGCTTGCAGAAATTGAGAAGATCAGCCCAAAGGGCATACGAATGCAGGAAATGAGGGGGTGAACATATTGTTCTCGTTTGATTTACAGCTTTTCGCGCATAAGAAGGGCGTCAGCTCGACGCGCAACGGCCGAGACAGCCATTCTAAGCGTCTCGGGGTGAAGGAGCAAGCCGGTACGCATGTGACGGCGGGCAGTATTCTCGTTCGTCAGCGCGGTACGCATTTCCATCCCGGTCACAATGTCGGCATCGGTAAGGACGATACGATCTTTGCGAAGATTGACGGCAAGGTCGCTTTTGAGCGCAAGGGGCGCCATCAGCGTCAGATCAGTGTGTATCCGCTTGCGGAGGCCGCTGTTTAATTCGTAGCGATATGCGGATGCCTGCACCGAGGGGTGCAGGCTCTTTTCTATAGGGGGACGTATGCAGTTTATAGACCGCGCGCGTATCACGGTAAAAGCGGGCGACGGCGGGCATGGAAAATCCGCGTTTCGCCATGAGAAATTCATGCCCAAGGGCGGTCCGTCGGGCGGTGACGGCGGTCGCGGCGGGGATGTGATCTTTCGCGCCGACCGCAATCTGAATACGCTCCTCTCGTTCCGCTTTCACCGGAAATTCACGGCGAAGAACGGCGAGAACGGCGAGTACAAGAACCAGTACGGCAGGAATGCTCCGCCGCTCTACATCGATGTCCCGCCGGGCACGATCGTGACGGACGAGGCGACGGGGGAAGTGCTCGCCGATCTTGCCGAGATCGGTGCGGAGGAAGTAATCGTTTGCGGCGGGCGCGGCGGTCGCGGCAATGCGAAGTTTGCGAATGCGGCGAATCGTGCGCCAACGTTCGCCGAGTTCGGCGAGCCGGGCGAGAGCCGAAAGCTCGTCCTCGAGCTGAAGCTGCTCGCGGATGTGGGTCTCGTCGGCTATCCGAGCGTGGGGAAATCCAGTCTCGTCGCCGCGTGCTCGGCGGCGCGTCCGGAGATCGCGGACTATCACTTTACGACGCTCACCCCTGTGCTCGGCGTTGTGCAGACGGACTATGAGAAGAGTTTCGTCATGGCCGACATTCCGGGACTGATCGAGGGTGCGGCGGACGGCGTGGGCCTCGGACATGATTTCCTGCGGCATGTGGAGCGCACGCGCCTCATCCTACACATCGTCGATGCGTCCGGGATTGAGGGCCGTGATCCCGTCGAGGACTACCATAAAATCAACGCGGAGCTGGCACGCTATAGCGAAAAGATCGCGCGGCGCACGCAGATTCTCGTCGCGAATAAGATCGATCTGCCATCGGCCGCAGAGCATCTGCCGCGCCTGCGGGAACTTGCCGCGCAGGAAGGTCTCGAATTCTTCGAGATTTCCGCGGCGACGCGCGCGGGGGTGCAGGCACTGATCGATCGTGTGGCGGCGTGGCTGGACGCTTACGTCCCGGAGCCTGAGACTGAGGACGACGATGTCGTCGTCTACGATCAGAACGCAGAGGATGATGAGACCGTCACAGTTTCGCGCAACGATGCGGGCGATTTCATCGTCTCAGGCAAGGCGATCGAAAAGCTCGTCGCGATGACGAATTTCAACAATGACGAAGCGGTGCGGCGGTTCCAGTATATATGGCGGATCAAGGGCCTCGATGAAAAGCTGCGCGCACGCGGCATCAAAGAGGGCATGACCGTTCATATCGGGGATATGTCGTTCGATTATCAGGACTAACGGAGGAAATAATGTGCTGCGCAACTCTCTGACAGGTAAGCAGATTCGCAAGCTGCGCTCCCTCGGCATGACGGAGGAGGCCGTCGTCATGATCGGCAAAGAGGGCGTCAGTCCCGCTGTCGTCACGTCGGCGCGCGAGGCGATCAAGAAGCGCGAGCTCATCAAGGTACGCGTGCTGCAAAACGCGCCCGATGCGCCTGCGGACGCGATCACCGTGCTCGCTGAGCGTGCCGATGCAAATCTTGTGCAGGTCATCGGCAGGAACGGACTGCTGTTTCGTCGAAATTTTGATCATCCGAGGATTGAACTGTGAATGCGCGGATGCGTCTGTGCGATGCAAAGCGCATCGTCGTCAAGGTGGGGACGAGCACGCTCGCGCATCCCGCAGGCGGTATGAATCTGCACCGCATCGAGCACCTTGTCCGCGAACTCATTGACGAGACAAACCGGGGCAAGGAGATTCTGCTCGTTACCTCCGGCGCGATCGCAGCGGGCATGTCCTCGCTCGGCGTGCAGGAGCGCCCGCAGCGGTTGCCGGCACGGCAGGCGCTCGCAGCCGTCGGACAGGGCGTGCTGCTGCACATCTATGAAAAATTCTTTCACGAGTACGGGCGCACCATGGCGCAGGTGCTGCTCACGAAGGAGAACGCCGCACGGCATCATCAGTACATACACGCGCGCCGCGCGCTGCTGGAGCTCCTCTCGATGGGCGCCGTCCCCGTGATCAATGAGAACGACGCCGTCGCTGTGGACGAGATCAAGATCGGCGACAACGATACGCTCTCCGCAGTAGTTGCCGCCCTCGTCGACGCCGATGCGCTCATCATTCTCTCGGATATCGACGGCGTCTATACGGCGAATCCGCGTACGGATGCCGCAGCGGAGCTGATCGACGAGATCCCGGAGATCACACCTGCGGTCGAGCGTCTGGCCGGTGGTGCGGGTTCTACACAGGGAACGGGCGGTATGCAGACGAAGATCGAGGCCGCAAAAATCGCACAGAATGCGGGCGTAACGATGATCATTGCACGCGGCGACGCGGACGGCACGATTCGCAGCATCCTGCGCGGCGCGCGGATCGGCACGGTGTTTCCTGCGCGCGAGGCGCATCTGCGTACGCGCAAGAGCTGGCTGGCCTTCGGCAAGCACCTTGCGGGAGAGCTGCGCGTGGATGCGGGCTGTCTTGCGGCGATGCGGAGCGGTGCGAGTCTCCTTGCAGTCGGTGTGACGGAGGTCAACGGCATGTTTTCCGCCGGTGAGACGGTGCGCGTGCTCGGGCCGGACGGCCGGGAGATCGCGCGCGGGATCGCGGCCTATGACGCTGCGGACATTGCGCGGCTGATGGGGCATCAGACGGCGGACTTTCATGCGCTTGTTGCGGATGCGGCACATGAGGAGATCATTCATCGGGACAACATGGTGCTGATGGTATAAGGAGTAGGTATGACGATCGAGCAGGAGATCCGCGCGCAGGCAGAGGAGGCAAAGGAAGCGTCCTACCCGCTTGCCGCGCTCCAAACAGATGTGCGCAGCGGAGCGCTGCACGCAATGGCCGACGCGCTGACAGAACATACGGAGCGCATATTGGAGGCAAATACGGCCGATATGGAGGAAGCCGCGGCAGCGGGGATGAAAGCCTCCTATCTGGATCGTCTGCGGCTCGATGCGAGCCGCATTGCAGGAATGGCCGAGGGGCTGCGCCTGACGGCCGGGCTGCCCGATCCGCTCGGACGCGAGGATTTCTCCGTGCGCCGGCCGAACGGACTCGAAATTCGCCGTCTGCGCGTTCCGCTCGGCGTGGTCGGCATCATCTATGAAGCCCGGCCGAATGTGACGTCGGACGCCGTGGGACTCTGCGTGAAATCGGGCAATGCGGTCCTTCTGCGCGGCGGCTCGGACGCCCTGCGCTCCAATCGTGCCGTCAGCGAGGTGCTTGCCCGCGCCGCCTATGCGGCGGGCATTCCGAAGGGTGCCGTTCAACTGCTTGCGGTAAAAGACCGTGCGGCGGTCGATATCATGACGCATCTGAGGGGATTGGTTGACGTCATCATTCCGCGCGGCGGCGCGGGGCTGATTCAGCGTATTGTGCAGCACAGCACAGTCCCCGTGATCGAGACGGGAGCGGGCATCTGCCATATCTATGTGGATCGTGCGGCGGACCTTACGATGGCGATGCGCATTGTGCGTGATGCGAAGGTCTCGCGCCCTTCGGTCTGCAATGCGGCGGAGACGCTGCTGGTGCATGAGGAGATCGCCGCGGTATTTCTGCCGCGCCTTGCCGCGGTACTCCGTAGGGATGGTGTGGAGCTGCGCGGCTGCGCGCAGACACGTTCCGTTCTGTCCGATACAATTCCCGCCGTAGAAGAGGACTGGCAGACGGAGTACGGAGATCTCATCCTTTCGATCCGCGTCGTGCCGGATGCCGCGGCAGCGATTGCGCATATCAATCGGTATAATACGGGGCACTCGGAGACGATCGTCACAAACGATATCCGCACGGCGCATCGCTTTCAACATGCGGTTGACGCGGCGACGGTCTATGTCAACGCATCGACGCGATTTACGGACGGCTTTGAATTCGGATTCGGCGCAGAGATCGGCATCAGCACGCAGAAGCTCCATGTGCGCGGTCCGATGGGACTCGACGCGCTGACGAGTACGAAATACCTCGTCTACGGGGACGGGCAGGTGCGCAACCTCGGTGGCATCGCGTAATATGCAGCGTCTGATGGGGTATCTGCGCACATTGCGTCAGTATCTTGCATCGCCGAAAGGACGCCGTGATACACTCGATGCGCTCCGTGCAGGCGCGTTCTTTCTACTCATCACGGCGATTGTGCTGATAATTCTCTCCATTGTGAGGTGAGATGATATGGGCAGACGCATCGGGATCATGGGGGGGACATTTGATCCCATTCATATGGGGCATCTCATGACCGCAGAGATGGTGCGCGTGGATGCGCAGCTGGATGAAGTGATCTTCGTTCCCGCGGCGCGTCCGCCGCATAAGGACGGCGAACATGCCGCACCGCCAGAAGACCGCCTCCGCATGGTACACTGTGCGGTGCGGGAAAATCCGTATTTTTCCGTTTCGGATATCGAGCTGACGAGAGACGGCCCCTCCTATACGATCGATACCATTGCTGCGCTGCACGTGCAGCTCGGAACGGCGGAGCTCATGTTCATCACGGGGGCAGACGCGATGAACGATCTTTACCTTTGGCATGAACCGAATCGGCTCCTGCGATCCTGTGCGTTTATCGTCGCTACGCGGCAGGGTGTGCCGCTGGATGAATCCCTGCTCGCAGAGAAGTTTACGCCGGAGGAACGCAGCCATATCCAGACGGTGCCGACGCTGCATTTGGAGATCTCCTCAACGATGATCCGCAAGCATGTTCGTACGGGGCGCTCCATCCGCTATCTGGTGCCGCCGTCTGTCGAACGCTATATTGAGGAAAGGGGGCTTTACCGTGTCCATGACGAAGAGCTATGAGGAAATGCGGGCGCTTTTGGAGCAGCGGCTCAGCCCCGGCCGCTACCGACACTCTCTCGGCGTTGCGGAGACCGCTGCCGCGCTTGCGCGCCGCTTCGGCATGAACGAGGAACGCGCACGCATCGCGGGGCTCCTGCACGACTGCGGTCGTGCGTACGAGACCGCGCAGCTGCCGGCGGAAGCGCGGCGCCGCGGAATTCCCATCGGGAAGATCGAGGCGGCGATGCCTCTCCTGCTGCATGCCTATGTGGGGGCTTATCTGATCTACGAGGTCTACGGCGTCGACGATGCGGTCATTGCACAGGCGATCTGGCGCCATACGGTCGGCGGGGAGAATATGACCGCACTCGATCAGATCGTCTACTTTGCGGATATGATCGAACCATCGAGGAACTATCCCGAGGTAAAGCAGCTGCGTGAACTTGCGCGTACCGCCTCACTCGACAAGATGATGCTGGTGGGACTGACGGAATCCATCCGCTTTGTCCTGCAAAAGGGCGGGCTGATCCACCCGGATACGGTGACCGCGCGGAATGAACTCATTTTGGGGAAACGGTGCGTCGAGTTCCAGGAAAAAGGGAGCGCGGGAAGAGATGTCGGAATATGATGCGGAGGAACTCGCGGCACGGCTTGCGCGCGAAAATTCGCGTGAAAATATACAGAAGAGGCGCAGTCAGCGCACGCGCCGTCGCCGCGTCGCATTTCTCCGCGGTATCTTCCGCTTAATCCGAACGATATTTCTCATTGCCGCCGTTACGGTTGCGGGATATTATCTGATCGGTTGGGGTGTGCAGGCGTACCGCGATGTGCGAGACATGTATGAAGCATATCTCGTGCGTCAAGAGGAGAACCGCGGAGCGGTGGACGTACGGTTTGACGGCTATACGAACGTCCTTGTGCTCGGTCTTGACGACGCGGTCAATGCAGACGACGCGGCGGAAAAACGTGCGGATGCCATTTTGCTGGTCAGCCTTGAAAATGCAACCGGGAAGGTGCGGCTGCTCAACATCCCGCGTGACACATGGGTGAAAGCGGCACAGGATAAGGGGGAGACGCGTCTCGCGAACATCTATGCCATCGGCGGAGCGCCGCTCATGGTACGGACGATCAATCAGATGTTTGATATCTCCATCCATCAGTATGTCGTGTTCGATCTCGATACCTTTGCGCGCATTGTGGATGCGCTCGGCGGTATCGACATCTACATCGCGGAGGATATGGACTATGACGATCCTGCGTCCGGCCTTTCCATTCACATGCGGACGGGCTACCAACATCTCGACGGCGAGGCGGCTGCCCATTATCTGCGCTACCGCAGCGATGAACTTGGAGATCTCGGCCGCACGCATCGCCAGCAGAGATTCGTCAAGGCCTTTTACGCGAAGCTGCTGCGCGTGGATACGCTGCCGAAAATCCCCGCGATTGCCGATATTTTGAAGCATGACGTCACAACGAGCGCAGAACTCTTCGACTCCATGCACATCGGCAATGTGATTCGGAAGCTGAGCGCCGATCCCCCGCGTACCATCATGCTTCCGGGCAGCTATTCCCGTGAGGACGATACGGTGTGGATTATGGATCGCGCAGAAACGGATAAGATCATTCAAGAACTTTTCCCGCCGGAGGCGGAGGGGACAGAACAGTAGGAGGAATCAATTTGACCGAGCAGGAAAAATGCCGTGCGATCTGTAGAGCGGCCGATGAAAAAAAGGCGCGCGACATTGTGACGATGGATATGCAGGGGCTCATGTCGACGAACGATTATTTCGTGATCTGCTCTGCGAATACGGCGACACAGGTGCGCGCGATCGTAGACAACATCGAGGAAAAACTCGAAGAAGCAGGCGTTTCGTTCCTTCATAAAGAGGGCTATCGCGAGGGGGAGTGGGTACTGCTGGACTACGGCGATACGGTCGCGCATGTCTTTCAGCAGGAGGCGCGCGAATACTACGCGCTGGAACGTCTGTGGGGCGACGCGCAGCTGACGCCGTACGAGGAATAGATGCCGATGCAGGATGCAGCAGAAAGCGCGCGAGAGCGTCCGCAGCAGCGACGCAAATACGGACCGAGTCAAGTAGCGGAGCTTCGCGCCGTCCGCGAAAGCGAATTGGGCATCTTCCTCGACGCGGAGACGGGCAATACGAACGACGATATTCTGCTGCATCGTATGCAGCAGACGGCCCCCGTCAAGATCGGCGATCGCGTCCGCGTTTTCCTCTACCTTGATCCGAAGCGGCGGCTCACCGCAAGCATGCGTACGCCGCGCATGGCGGAGGGGCAGGTTGCGCGGCTGCGCGTGATCAATGTGACGAAGGAGGGAGCCTTCCTCGATGTCGGCGCAGAGCGCGGCATCTTCCTTCCCTATGCGGGAATGCGCGGACGGCCGCAAGTAGGGGAAACTGTCTGGGCGAAACTCTATAC
>CAUQAR010000024.1:0-15343 GCA_963515775.1 uncultured Selenomonas sp.
GTGTCTGCGGATCAGCTGGCTGTGATTATCCACTATTTATCAGTGATTCCTTAAAGAGTATGTCGTTCAGAGGGTCAACCTCGCTTACCCGCATACGGCGTCCTCCCTTTTGCAGAACTATTTTTCTCTATTATAAACGGTTCCGTCGGCACGGTCAATCCTGCGCGGCGCCTTCGCCCCGCCGGACACATAAAAATACGCCCATCATCATGGCGCTGCCGCTCCGCGGGAACAGACGCACCTCAGCCCTTATCCGATTCCTTGTCGTAAACGTCCTTCAGCAGCGTCTCCTTACGCAGAGATGCGCAGGGGCAGTCGCACACGTCCGCGGGAACGCTGCGGATGGTCGAAAGGAGGATATCGCCGATCATGGGGGCGTCGTCGTAGAATATATCCGTCATCGTCTCGTGCGACCACGGGCGGATGCCCTCGCCGTAGTTGACGACGAAGTACAGCCCCGCATAGCACGCGCCGATCTCGCGCGCGAGATAGACCTCGGGGGCAAGGCTCTGCCCCACGATGTCGGCATGTCCCTTGAGCATGGCGATCTCGGCGGGACTCTCGAAATGCCGCCCGTCCGTCACGGCATAGATGCCGCGGTCAAAGATGCGCCCCGCATAGCGTTTGCGCGTCTCAGCGAGAAGCGTCTCGCGCAGTTCGCGGCAGAGCGCGTCGCGCATGACGAGGAGATAGCGCCCGTCAAGCATGACATCTTTACGCACGGAGAGGTCGAGGTAGTCATCGGGGATGAGGAAATCGCGCGGGTCGAGCAGGGGATTGACCGTGCCGACGCCGCCCTCGGAGAGGATGCGCCGCACGTCTGCCGCACGCAGCACCCAGAACACCTGCCGCGACGCGTCCGCACGCGTGACGCCGCTCCGCCATCCGTGCATGCGGCACGTCAGGACACGCCGCCCTGCAACGGAAAAGAGACGAAACGCGGGACTCTCCCCGTACGGCGTCATAAAATGCAGCCCGTCCGCAAGGATCTCCACATCAGCCGCCATCGACGCGTGCGGGAAATCGCTCGAGAGCGTCCCCGAGCCGCCGACGACGGCATAGCCCGCCTGCGGTATCTCGTTCCCGGGTAGTATCTTCCGGCCCGCCGTCACTGCATTCATCTCAAAACCTCCGTATCACGCGGTAGCGTGTGTCGCGCTGTGCGGGTGCGCGCCCCGCGCCGCGAATCATTTCGATCATCTTGCGGATCGACATATTGTACGCCGTGCCCGCCGCGCGCACGACATTCTCCTCGAGCATGATGCTCCCGAGATCGTCCGCACCAAAGCCGAGCGTCAGCTGTCCGATGCGCTCGCCCTGCGTCACCCACGATCCTTGTATATGCGCCACATTGTCCATGTAGAGTCGCGTGACCGCAAGTGTCCGCATGTAGTCCCAGCTCGACGTCTTTTCCCCGCCGAGCGCGGTATTGCCGGGCTGGAACGTCCATGTGATGAACGCACGGAATCCGCCCGTCTCCTCTTGGAGCCGTCGAATGTGCTCCATATGCTCCACGCGTTCCGCCATCGTCTCGCCGAAGCCGATGACCATGGTCGCCGTCGACTCCATGCCGATCCGATGCGCCGTGCGCATGACGCGCAGCCAGTCCTCCGTCATGATCTTCTTCGGTGCGATGAGCCGGCGCACACGGTCCACGAGGATCTCCGCGCCGCCGCCCGGGAGCGAGGCGAGCCCCGCGTCCTGCAAACGGCGCAGGGTCTCCTCGACGGAGATACCCTCCTTCTCGGCGAAATACAGAATCTCCGTTGCCGTGAACGAGTGGATCACAATGGACGGGTATTTATCTCGTATGGCGCGCAGCATGTCTTCATAATACGAAAGCGGCAGATCAGGGTGAATCCCGCCCTGGATCATCACCTGCGTCCCGCCCGACGCCGCGGTCTCGCCGACCTTTGCGAGAATCTCCTCCATCGGTAGGAGATAACCGTCCGCTGCGCCCGGCTTCGTGTAGAACGCGCAGAAGCGGCACTCGTTCACGCAGATATTCGTATAGTTGATGTTGCGGTCGATGATGAACGTCACCGTGTCGCCGAACCGCCGCGCACGCTCGGCGTCCGCCGCGCGTCCAAGCGCGATGAGATCGCCGTGCGCGAGCAGCTCTGTCGCTTCCTCCGAAGAAAGCCTCATGCGATCCCCTCCTCCGGCGTCGCGATGGGACGATAGAACGTGTCGCGCTCCACGGGTATATAGCCCGCCTCGCGGATCATCGCATTGAGCTCCCGGCGCGTGATGCCCGTCTGCGTCCGCGCGCCCGCCGCGTGGATGATCTTTTCCTCGCCGATCGTACCGTCGAGGTCATCCGCACCGAATCCGAGCGCGAGCTGGGCGATGGGCTGCGTCAGCATGACCCAGAACGCCTTGACATGCGCGATGTTATCGAGGACGAGCCGCGAAAGAGCGAGCATCTTCAGATCCTCCCACGATCCGACACGCCGCAGCTTATACTCCGCACCGAGGGCGGTGTTCTCCGGATGAAACGGAAAGAGCATGAACGCCTGAAAGCCGCCCGTCTCGTCCTGGAGATCGCGCAGGGCAAGCAGATGGTCGACGCGCTCCTCCACCGTCTCGATATGCCCGTACATCATGGATGCATTCGTTCGTATCCCCAGTGCATGTGCCGTGCGCATACAGTCGATCCACTCCGCACGCGTCGCCTTGTTCGGGCAGATGATCTCCCGCACACGGTCGGAGAGGATCTCGGCGCCGCCGCCGGGCAGAGACGAGAGGCCCGCCGCCTGCAAATCCGTGAGGATCGCGCGTACGCTCCGCCCCGTATTCTTTGCAAAGTTCACGATCTCCACGGGCGTGAATGCCTTGATGTCGGCATCCGGGAGCGCCGCGCGCACCTGCCGCACAACACCCTCGTAGTAGGAGAAGGGACGGTCAGGATGCAGCGCGCTCACGATGTGGATCTCCGTCAGATGCGGCGTGTTCCGCGCCGCCCTCAAAACGCGCGCCACATCGTCCGTCTCCATGATATAGCCGCGCGCGTCCCCCTGCTCCACTTGAAACGCGCAGAGCGGACAGTTGGCGCTGCATATATTCGTGAGGTTGATGTGGCGGTTCACGGTATAGTAGACGTTCCTGCCGCTCGCGCGCTCCTTTGCCGCACGCGCCCACGCGGCGAGCGCCGTGAGGTCGTTGTCCTCGTAGAGCGCGAGCGCATCCGCGCGCGTCAGACGGTCGCCGCGCTGCGCGGCGGCACGGGCAGATCTTCTGTCAATCATCAGCTTCCTGTCTCCTTCTCACACTCCCGTCAGTTTAGCAGAGCAAACGGCATTTTGCAAATCGAGAACTGCTCCCGCCTTGCTTTTTTCATCTCGTCGTGCTAGCATAGGCACATTATCTATGAGAGGAGCATTTTCTTGCCGCAGCTGTCTCAGCCGATCACCTATCGTACGCTGCTCGCATTCGCCGTGCCGATGATCATTTCGCAGGTCTTCATGAATGTGAATTTCATCGTGGACGGCATCTTTGTCGCGCACGCGGTCGGGACGGACGGGCTCTCGGCAATCAACATCGTCCTGCCGTCGCTCCTCCTCACCATCGTCTGCGCGACGATGTTCGGCACGGGCGGCAGCGCGCTCGTCGCGGCACAGCTCGGCGCAGGCGCACGCCGCCATGCGCGGCAGAACTTCTCCCTGCTCGTCATTGTCGCCGTCATGCTCAGCACCCTATTCGCGGTCCTCGGACTCGTCTTCCTGCGCCCCATTCTCTACGCACTCGGTGCGGACGATGCGCTCTATCCGCTCTGCACAACGTACGCCGTCCCGCTCTTTCTCTCGACACCGCTCACGATGGCGGGACTTGTCCTCGACATCTTCCTCGTGGCGGCAGGGCAGCCACGGCTCGCGATGCTCTCTTCATTCATCGGCGGACTCACAAATATCCTCCTCGACTATATTTTCCTCTTCGTCCTCAACATGGGGCTCGCCGGCGCGGCCCTTGCGACAGGCATCGGCTACTCCGTCTCCGCGCTCGTCGGATTTTACTACTTCGGCATCCGGCGGCGCGGGACGCTGCGGCTCGTGCGCCCCGCATGGCGGCTGCGTGCCGTGACGGACGCGATGGGCAACGGCGCGAGCGAGATGGTCTCGATGCTCTCGACAGGTATTTTCATGATTGTGATGAACAATACGATGATGCGCCTTGCAGGTTCGGACGGTGTCGCCGCCGCCTCCATCGTGGACTATCTCTCAGAGCTCCTTGTCGCCGTCTATATGGGCTACGCCGAGGGCGTCGCGCCGCTCACGAGCTATAACTACGGGCGCAAAGACCGCGCGGCGCTGCGGGGTATCCTGCGGCGCAACCTGACGCTCATCGGCGGATTCTCTGTCTGTATCTGCACGGTCTGCCTCCTCATCGCAGCGCCCATCACACAGATCTTTGTCCCCGTGACATCGCACGTCTACGAGCTCGCCGTCACAGGGCTCCGTCTCTATGCCATTGGGTTCCTCTTCGCGGGATTCGGCACCTACGGCTCGTCCTTTTTCACAGCGCTCGGCGACGGGCGCACCTCCGCCCTGCTCTCGTTTTGTCACACGCTGCTCTTTCTCCTCGGGTTCCTCCTCCTGCTCCCGAACCTCCTCGGCATCACAGGCGTCTTTATGGCGACGCCCGCCGCCGACTTTCTGGGGGCGTGCATGGTGTTCGCGTTCCTGTGGAAAAAGAGGAAGGCGTACAGGTATGCGTAATATCCGATGAGATCACTGCGCCGCCATAGTGCGTTACAGGGCGCAGCAGCGCGGCGCCCCTACGAGGGCGGCATACTTACGACCATATTACCCTAAAAAGGGACGATTGTACCAACGCTAAAAGCATTGTGTGCAGTCGTCCCTTTGATGATTTGCCGATAAATCCCGCCCTACATCTCAAACCTGAGCGAGGCGCCAAAATCTCGCCTCGCGTCAATACGTCTCGATGATATTAAAGTTCGAGTCGCACGCCGCCGGCGTCCGCCCGATCTCCCTGATGACGCGGATAATGTGATCCTCAGAGAGGGCGCGCGGGCTCTTTGCGCCCGCGTCGTGGAGGATGGTCTCCTTGTGCACCGTGCCGTCGATGTCGTTCGCGCCGAAGCAGAGTGCGACCTGTGCGACGGGCACGGTCAGCATGACCCAGTACGCCTTGATGTTGCGGAAGTTATCGAGCATGAGGCGTGAGATGGCGATGGTGCGCAGGTCGTCCCACATGGACGTCTGCTTCACCGTCTGCCCGAGTTCGGTATTCGACGGCAGGAACGGGAACGGGATGAACGTCTGAAAGCCCCCCGTCTCGTCCTGGAGATCGCGCAAGCGCAGCATATGCGTCACGCGCTCCTCGATGGTCTCGATATGCCCGTAGAGCATGGACGCGTTTGTCTTGATGCCGAGCCCGTGCGCCGTACGCGCGACCGCGAGCCACTCGTCCGCCGTCGCCTTATTCGGGCAGAGCGCGCCGCGCACGCGGTCAGATAGGATCTCCGCGCCGCCGCCCGCAATGGATTGCAGGCCCGCCTCCTTGAGGCGCAGAAGTACCTCTTTCACCGGCAGCCCCGACGTCTTTGCAAAATGTGTGATCTCAACGCCTGTGAACCCCTTCAGATAGAGCGTGGGGAACGCTGCGTGCAGCGCGGAGAGCCGCAGGAGGTAATCGTCGAACGTCCAGTCCGGATGCAGCCCGCTCACAACGTGCAGTCCCGCCAGATGCGGATCGCGCATCGCATCCGCCACATGCGCGACCGCCTCACGGACGCTCATTTCGTACGCGCCCTTGTCCTCGGCATCGCGCCCGAACGCACAGAACTTGCAGTGCGCCGTGCAGATATTCGTGAGGTTCACATGGCAGTTCACATTGTAGTAGACGATGTCGCCGCATTTCTCCCTACGCACACGGTCAGCGAGCATCCCGATCCACGCGATGTCCCGGCACGCGAAAAGACGCACACCATCCTCGTGCGTCAGCCGCTCCCCGCGCTCAATTTTCTTCTCGATATCCAAATAATCGCTGTGCAATCGATCCGTCTCCTAAAAATAGTCTGCGGCATACGGCCGGATACGGTTCAAATCCCGCCCCGGATTATTTTGCCGCCGTCACCCGAATGGACGTCAGCATCTCGTCGATGTGAGGCGCGACCGCCCTATTGTCCGCGCGGCGCGAGAGCGTGATATTCCACTGATTGGTACCAAGCACCACGAGGACGCTGTCGTCGACATAGCGCGTCCCCCCGACCATATACGCATACGAGAAGAGATGTGAGGGCGTGCCGCCGAGATCGATCGTCTCGTCCCGCATCATCTGATCGTATTGATAGGCCGCCGCGATCGCATCGCGCGCCCCGGCGGCTGCCTCGTCGCGTGTCGGTGCATCGCCCGCATTGTCGCCGGCATCGCCGAACACGGTATGCTGAACGAGGACGTCGAGCCCCGCGCCCTCGGCGCGCGCAAGGTATTTTCTGATGGAAAAGCCGAGTTCCGCGAATGACTGCTCTTCCTTCTTAAAATCCGATATCTGCGCCGGCAGCTCCATGGTCAGCGTCTCATCGTGATCCGCGATCGTCACAGGCGCGCATGCGATCGGCGCGGACGTCTCAGCCGCCGCTGCCGCCTGCGCGTACGTCCCACAGAGCCCAACGCCACAAGCAAATGCCGCAGCTGCTATGCCGCACATGATTTGTTTCATCTTCATATCGTCATCCTCCGTCGATTTCTTCATCACGCCGCCCACACAATCGCATCGGCGTCCGATCATTATTTTGCGGCGTACCCGGGGGAAAAGTCAATATAATTTTTTTCACATACAATATTTTCCCCATTCTGCGGCATATACATTGATCCGACTCTCCCTCCATGATGAATGAAAAGTAATTGCTTTTTGATGCGACACGCACGATATTCTGAAAACCGGCGCTCAATCACTGATCTTTTTAAACGAATCCGCGTTTAAACAAAACTATTTAATAATTCTCTACGTTTTGAAAAACTCCTTTATTTTTCTCTTCATGGTATTGACAATTTTCCAATATTTGATATACTGAAATCAGTAAAGGAGTCTCCCCCGGCAGCCTGATTCAGGACAGGCAGCACCCATATGAACCGTAAACATATGGCACGAGGCTCTGGGATTTTCCCACAGTGTTGACCGACGAGTGGTGTTGGAGAGGGCGCACGGAAGTGCAGCCACCGGCTGAGCGGAGGGCGCGCGTCCGATGTTCCCCGACGAACTGGGAGGAGATTCCAATGGGTCATTGAATGGCCGCAGGACTTACCGCATGCGCGTGTATCGTCCCTATGGGGGCGGATGCACCGAGCGAAGGTGCGGCAAGGGGATGCGGCGGTCCGCCCGGGCGGACGCAGAGGCGAATGGGCGCCGCGTGAAGAACGTGTTTCACGATGTGGATGGCAGGCGCGTTTGTGCGGTTTGTGTCCATGGATCGCGCGTACAGGCCGCGTTGATGGCGTGTTTGCTAAGGGGCGCACCGAATTCGTCAAGGTAGTTTCTCAGCGTTTTGGAGGAAAGTTCCTCGCCGCAAGCTAGCTGCGCAGAGTGAACGAAGCAAAGACCGTTTAGATGCAAGAGAGTTACCTATCACTTCCCGTATTTTCCGCAGAACCGCCGACAGGTGACGAGAAAGCCCGTCGGCGGTTTTGTTGTGCAAAAAATCAAGGCGATTGCATGCGGGAAAAATTTTTCTGCACCGTGTCTAGGAAAATAGGCCTAAAAAAGTTTACATTCGTCTTTTCTATGTTATAATATTACTATTATTTTTCTTCATCGGTCAAAAAGGGAGGCGGTGATCGCACGAAACAGGCGGGCCGCGCATCCATGCCGGGAGAGCCGCGTCTGCCGGAGCTCACCGTGCGCGGCATGCTGCTCGGCGCGGTGCTCACGATCCTCTTCACCGTATCAAATCTATACCTCGGCCTCAAGATCGGTCTGACCTTCTCCTCCGTCATTCCCGCGGCCGTCATTTCGATGGCGGTTCTGAAGATGGCAAAGAACACCAACATCCTCGAGAACAACATGGTCCAGTCCCAGGCGTCGGCGGCCGGAACGCTGCCCGCTATGATCTTCATTCTTCCCGGCATGCTCATGATCGGCTATTGGCATGGATTCGGGTTCTGGGAGACCTTCATCATCTCCGGGTGCGGCGGCTGTCTCGGCGTGCTCTTCACCATTCCCCTGCGCCGCGCGATGGTCGTTCACAGCAGTCTGGCCTACCCGGAGGGCGTGGCCGCGGCAGAGATTCTAAAGGTCGGCAGCCACGCAAAGGAGGACGGCGCCGGATCGGGGCTGCACGAGCTGCTTGCAGGCAGCCTCATATCCGGATGCATCACATTCCTGACGAGCGGTCTGCATGTGCTCGGCGGCAGCCTCTCCGCATGGTTTTCCATCGGCCGCGGCATGACACAGCTGCCGCTCGGCTACTCGACTGCCCTCGTCGGCGCGGGCTATCTCATCGGGATTGCAAGCGGGCTCGCGATGCTCTTCGGGCTTCTCATCGCATGGATCGGCTTCGTCCCCTACTTTACGGCGACGGACGCGATACCGGACGGCACGACCATGCAGGCCTTCGCGCATACGGTCTATCAGCAAAAAGTTCGCCTCATCGGCGCGGGCGCGATGGGCGTGGCCGCCGTCTGGACGCTGATCACGCTCACCCGCCCTGCGATCGACGACGTGAAAAAGCCCTCAGCGGTACACAGGCGGACCTCGTCAAGGAGCGGCTCCTGCCGCGTACGGATATCGACATGCCGATCAAGAGCATGGCGCTCGTCTTCTGGGTCACGGTCGCAGGGCTGATCAGCATCTTCTATGCGTTTGTCGATCCGGCGCTGATCCCACCCAGCCAAAAGGTGATCTTTACGGTTACGGGCGTCACGGTCGCCGTGATCATGGGCTTCTTCGTCGCCGCAGCCTGCGCCTACATGGCGGGACTTGTCGGCTCCTCCTCCAGCCCACTCTCGGGCATCGGCATCGTCGGCGTCATCGTCTCGTCCCTCGTGATGTACGCGCTGTGCTCTTCGTTCGGCGTATTCGATCTGCCGGGCGGCGCATCGTTCGGCGCGGCGACTGCCATCTTTACGACATCGATCATCTTCGCCGTTGCCTGCATCGCCAACGACAACATGCAGGATCTCAAGACCGGTCATCTCGTCGGCGCAACGCCGTGGTGCCAACAGGTATCGCTCCTCGTCGGCTGCGTCGTCGGCGCGTTCGCGCTCGCTCCCGTGCTGAATCTCCTCTACGAAGCATATGGATTCCCCGGCGCCATGCCGCGGGCGGGCATGGATCCCGCACAGGCGCTCTCTGCGCCGCAGGCGACGCTCATGACCGCCATCGCGCAGGGCATCTTCTCCGGACGTCTCCTCTGGGACTACATCTATATCGGCATCGTGCTCGGCGTCCTGTTCGTGCTCGTCGATGTGTTGCTGCGTCGTTTCACCGCGGCGTTCACGCTGCCGCCGCTCACCGTCGGCATGGGGATCTACCTCCCGCCCGCCATTCTGACGCCGCTCGTCGTCGGCGCCGTATTCGGGTATTTGCTCAAACGCCGGATGCGAACCGCCGGGGGCGCCGCGACAGTAAAGACTGGGCAGCGCCGCGGGACACTCTCCGCGTCAGGACTCATTGTGGGGGAATCGCTCGTCGGCATCCTGCTCGCATGCATCATTGTCTTCTCCGTCTCAAACGGGACCGGAGAGACGCCGCTCGCAGTGGCGGGCGCGGATTTCGAGGACAGCGCCGAACTGCTGGGACTCGTCTTCTTCCTCGCCGCGCTCGCAGGCTTTGCAAAAATAGTGCGCGGCGGTAAGGCGGGCTGATGCGATCCGCCATAAACGGGAGGCCGCTGCACTTTACTGATGCAGCGGCCTCCCGCTTTTTGGCGGAATCTTTGTAACAGCGCATGGGGCATATGATCGCAGCCACGCACCGACGCCCCCGCAGAGGCTGCGCAGCGCTGTGCGTCACCCCCTATCCCGACACGCGTTAGGGCTCTATGCCGAACGCCGCAAGCAATCTGCGAAACGTATCCTGCCCATCGTAACAGGTGTCCGTCAAATACCCCGGCGCACGTTCATATTCCCGCAGTCCCCTGTAATAATAATATTTTTTTTGGTCCTCAATCATAAACGGCACAATGTTGTGCTTCAGACACTCCTTGAAGGCGATGAGCCGGCCGACGCGGCCATTCCCGTCTTGGAAAGGGTGCATCCGCTCAAATCGAAAGTGAAACGCGACGATATCCTCAAACGCAATCCGTTCTTTTTCCCAGTAGGCCGCAAGCAGACGCGACATCTCGCCCGCCACATGCTGCGGCAGTGTCGTCTCCATGCCACCGACCATATTCGGGCGCAGCTTGTAGTCTCCGACGCGAAACCATGCAAGCGTCTCATCGGACGTCCGGGTTTTCAGCAGGTGGTGTATGTGCTTGATCATATCTTCGGTCAACGGTTCTTTTGCCACATCAATACAATAATCGACAGTACGAAAATGGTTGACCGTCTCGATGATGTCATCCACGCGGACATCGCCCGCCGCACCGATCGTATTGGTCTCAAAGATACGGCGTGTCTGATCCTCCGTGAGGCGGCTTCCCTCCATGTGATTGGAGTTGTAGGTCATCCGAATTTGCAGTTCATGATAGAGTCCGCCCGAGATCCTATGGGCCTTCTCCTCTCGCAGATGCGCGAGCACCGCGTTCTCCTGTGCATCAGACATAGGCGCGCCTCCTTCTCCCATCATTATGAACGAAGACGAGACAAAAGTAAAGATTCACCCGCGCCGTATCTTCGGCAGCAGAAACCGCAGGAGGAGGAACGCCGCGATGCTGCCGACGCCCGTGGAGATGAGGAACGGAACGATGTAGACGGTATAGCTCGCCGGCGTAAGCCCCATGAAAAGGGCGGCGACCGGGTAGGCGGCGAGCGCGCCAAAGAGGCCCGTGCCGAGCGCCTCGGCGACGCAGGTCAGTCCCAGCCGGCGCGTATAGTAGTAGACCGTACCGCAGGCAAGCGCACCGATCATGCTTCCCGGGAACGCCATGAGACTCCCAAGGCCCGCGATGTTGCGCAGAAGGCTCGCCGAAAAGGCGATGCCGACGCCCCAAAGCGGACCGAGAAGGACCGCGGCGATGATGTTGACGAGGTGCTGCACGGGCGCGCATCTGCTGCCGAGCACGGGGAAGCTGAAGACGCCGCCGAGGACGGCCATGGCAGCGAGAATCCCCGCAAGGGTCAGCTTGCGGGTGCGTGTGTCCTGCATGTCCGCTCCTCCCTTATGCAATAAAGGCGCTTTTTAGATCAAACGTATGCGCCATCGGGCCGTGTCCGCTGCCGAGATCGAGCCCCGCCGCGAGCGCGCCCGAAAGATACGCCTTTGCGCGTGCAACAGCCGTATCCATATCCAGCCCGCGCGCGAGATGCGAGGCAATCGCACTCGAGAGCGTGCAGCCCGTGCCGTGGGTGTTCTCCGTCGCGATGCGCCGCCCGCGAAACCAGCGCGCACCGCGCGCATCGACGAGCAGGTCGTTCGCATCGTCCACCGCATGACCGCCCTTCATCAGCACCGCCGTTCCATAATCCGCATAGATTTTTGCCGCCGCACGCTCCATGTCGGCGGCATTTTGAATGCCTGTCGCGGCGAGCACCTCGGCCTCCGGGATGTTCGGCGTGATGAGATCGGCGCGCGGCACAAGCTCTTTGCAGAGCGCATCGACTGCATCCGCGCTGATGAGGCGTGCGCCGCTCGTCGCGACCATCACGGGATCGAGCACGATGCGCCGCGCATGATATTCGGCCAGTTTCTCCGCGATCACGCGAATGAGATCGGCACGCGCGACCATGCCGATCTTCACCGCATCGGGCGGAATGTCTGTAAAGACGGCGTCGAGCTGCGCCGCGAGAAAGGCGGGCGGGACTTCGAGGATGTCCGTCACCCCCGTCGTGTTCTGTGCGGTGAGGGCCGTGATCGCACTCATGCCGTAAACGCCGTGCGCCGTCATGGTCTTGAGATCCGCCTGGATGCCCGCGCCGCCGCTCGAATCGCTGCCGGCGATGGTGAGGACTGTGGGTTGTTGGTACATCGTTTCATCTCCTTGCTATGATGCGTTTTTTGCCTCGTGTTGTTTTGTTTTATTCGGCGGAGCACGATACGCCGCCATAGAGAGCGGGAGGGCGCAACAAGCGCGGCGCCCCTACGAGGGCGGCGTAAATCGATACGTTTTTGCTCGATGTATGGCATACATACATGTGAATTGAATCATCGTTCCGCCGATTTGTATCATGCAGTGAAGGGTGTATTTATACGTCCGCAAATCGCCTGCCCGCAGGGACGGCGCGCTCCGTTATATCTCTTTGAAACGGGGTGCCGCCCAGCCGCGGAACCGCCCGGCGCATCATCTACCGCCGGGTGGTGCGGCGCAGTGTCGTTCATATATATTGATCGCGCGCGTCGTTTGCGATGCGCGGCGTAAAATATACCCTGAGCTGCTCATAGATCCATGCCCCTGAGCCGCCACACCGGAATAACAATATAAAACTCAAACCCGTTCCACCTTCGCGTGCCGTGCAAGCGTCTCCTGATCCATGCAGTAGATCGCATCGATGATCTTCGCGCGGTACGTGGCGTTGCCGTCTCCCGGGCCCATGCGTTCCCAAGCGATTTCGCCCGCAGCGCCCATCATGACGACCGCCGTCAGTACAGCCTCCAGCGGGCGATCGGATGCCGCGGCAAGCGCCGCCGCAGTGAGCGCCGAGAGCTGACAGCCCGTGCCCGTGACGCGGCTCATCTCCGCGCGTCCGTTCCGCACGGCATAACAACCTGCGCCGTCCGTAACGATATCGATCGCGCCCGTCACGGCGGCGATACAATGATGCTCCGCGGCGAACGCGCGTATAAAGGCCGCCGTCTCGGAAAGATTTTCCTCCGTCACGGCATCCGCCGCAGCCGCGTCAACCCCAGCGGTCGATCCCGCCCCCGCGGCAAGCGCGCGGATCTCTGAGATATTGCCGCGCACAGCCGTCGGCTGTACCGTGCGCAGCATGTCGCGCGCGGTCTCCGTACGCAGGCGGCTCGCCCCCGCCCCGACGGGATCGAGCACCACGGGATGCCCGAGCGCGCGGGCGTGCCGCCCTGCGGCCGCCATCGCGGGGATCGTGCGCGCGTTCAGCGTACCGATGTTGAGACAAAGGCCCGCGCAGAGTGCGGTGATCTCCTCCGCCTCCGCCGGATCGTCCGCCATGATTGGGCGTGCCCCCGCCGCGAGCAGGACGTTCGCCACGTCGTTCACCGTCACATAGTTCGTGATGCAGTGGACGAGCGGCGCGGCGGAGCGTATGGAGAGCAGAATATTGTTGAAGTCCATATGTCGATTTATTCCTTTCAAGGCGTGATGCGGGATTTTCGCGCATCACCGTGTCATTTCATGCGGCGATACGATATGCCGCCATAAGGATGAGGCAGGTGAGGCAGCGCGGCGTAAAATATGCCCCGAGCCGCAGATAGAGCAATAAACGCCGCGCACTTTTTACTGCGCCGCACGCGCCCCCATCGCCCTATGCACCGCATACGTCAGCACCATCGTCGCCGCAATCGTCGGCAGCGTGCTCCCCACGGGCGTATCGAGCACCATCAGATACCGATAGCAGAGGAACCCCGCGAACCACACGACGAGATTCGCCGCATGCAGCGGCCGATCCGACGCATCCTCATGCAGGGCGAAATGGCTCACGAGCAGTACCGCAATCATCGGCGCAAAGACCGAGCCGATGATGTAGAGGAAGCCCGTGATGTCGTCCATCGGGTAGAGCGCCGCAGCCGCCGTCCCGAGGGCCGCCACAACGATGCCGACCGTGCGTCCCGAGACGCCGCGCACAAGGCTCTCGCTCGAAACGCCCGCCGAATACGCGTCGAGATACGTCGTCGTCACCGTCGAGAGGATCACGATCCCGAGCCCCGCCGCGCCGAGCCCCGCGTGCAGCATGATCTGCGCAATGTCGGACGTCCCCGCAAGGATCGCCGCCCCCATGCCGATGAAGTACATCCAGCAGCTCACAACGCCGTAGACGACCGCACTCACCGCAGCCGCGGCGGCAGGACGCGCCGCCGCGCGCGTGTAGTCGCTGATGAGCGGTAGCCACGAGAGCGGCATCGCGATCGAGAGCTCCAAGGCCATCGCAAAGCTCATCGTCTCCCCCGCCGCACCGTGCGCGGCTCCGCCGGCGTCAAGAATCGTCCGGCACAGGAGGATCGTCAGGAGGAACAGTCCCGTCATCGCGGCCGCATTCACGGGGCCGATGCGCAAGATGCCGATGCGGATCCAAAGGACGATGAGCGCGCCGATCGCAATGCACCAAACGGCGTGTCCCGCATCCATGATTGTCCCGGCGGCGAGCGCGCCGTCATAGATCATGATCGCCGTCCAACAGGCCAGCTGGAGCACGTTGAGCACGGCAAAGAGCAGGCCGCCGCGCGCCCCGAACGCCGTCTTCACCGTCTCCATCGCGCTCCGGCGCATCCGCGCCCCGATGAGTCCCGCGAGAAAAAGCAGTGCGCATCCGACGATATGCCCCGCGATGATCGCCGTCGCCCCGTCCGTAAATCCAAGCGGTGCGAAATAGGTGCCCGTCAAAATTTCCGCGAGCGAAACGCCCGCGCCGAACCAGATCAGCGCATTTGCGGAAAGACTTGTCCGCCGCTCCATGGTCATCTCCTCCTTTGTAGACGAAAAATACGGCCATGCCAAGAGACATAGCCGCATTTCCGCGCGATGATATATCTCCCTACGTTGGCATTACCCAAATCAGGTTGCGGGTCAGGACGCCTACGTCCCCTCTCAGCCGCCTCGTGGCAGCTCCCCTTTTTTAGATGCGGAGGCGGCCGCAGCCGCTTCCTCTCCTTGTAACGCTTACTGTGCGCTCATCGAGAGCTCGATGAACTTGTTGCCGAGCTTCGCTTTCTGGAGGACCTCCTCCGTGATGTCGGCGCCTGCCTCCACAATGACGACGCCGTTGTCCATCTTGATCGTACGCGTCGCCTTCTTGCCGAGCAGGAAGCGGCGATGCCGGTCCTCGTTGACACGCTCCGCGTTCTTATCGTCCTCTTCTGCGGGTGCCTCCTCGGGCTGCGGGGCAGGCGCTTCGGCCGCGGGTTCTGCAGCGGGTTCCGCTGCCGCAGGTTCTTCTGCGGGGGGCTCCTCCGCTGCGGGGGCCTCTGCGGGCGCTTCCGCTGCGGGCGGCGCTTCTTCCTCCGCAGGAGCCGCCTCCTGTGCCTCGGGGGCGGGCGCTTCGGCCACGGGTTCTACGACCGGCTCGGCTGCGGGTACCTCCGCAGGGGCAGGCGC
>CAUQAR010000025.1:0-15106 GCA_963515775.1 uncultured Selenomonas sp.
GTATAGCACAGGGCGGAGAAGTTTGTATAGGGATTCACGCCATGAATACAAGTATGCAGGCAAAATACAAAAAAGAGACCCCTGCTCCCTTGCAGAAGTCTCTGTGATCACTATAGATGATAGGGCTCTCCGCGGTTGATCTTGAAGGTGCGGTAGATCTGCTCCATGAGCATCAGTCGCACGAGCTGATGCGGGAGCGTGCAGCGTGAAAGGGAGAGCCGCAGGTCCGCCGCCCGGCGCACTTCTTCGGAGAGGCCGAACGGCCCGCCGATCAAAAAGGCGATGTGGCTCTTTCCCGCAAGGCAAAGCCGGTCGACATGCGCCGCAAGCTCCTCGGAGGATAGTTCCCTGCCGCCGATGTCCAATACGATGAGATACGCTCCCTGCGGGCACTGGGCAAGCAGACGGGTTCCTTCGCGGCGAAGGGTCTCCCTCTTTTCCGCCGCAGAGGGGTTGTCCTTCATTCGCTCTTCCGCAATCTCAATCGTGTGGACCTCGGCATAAGGCCGGAGGCGTTTCGTATATGCGGCGATGCCGTCGCGCAGGTACTGCTCTTTGAGTTTCCCTGCGCATAGGACGGTGATCCGCACTTATTTGTCTTCCTGCGGCATCTCTTCGAGGACGACGTCCGCCTTGTGCTTCGTATCGTTGCGGTCATAGGTGATCGTCACTGTGTCGCCGACTTTGTACGAGGCGATCTTGTTGCGCAGCTCCGCAACGCTGTTGATCGCTTCCCCGTTGATCTCGAGGATGATGTCGCCGCGCTGGAATCCCGCCTTGCCGCAGGGGCCGTCGAGCGAGAGGCGGAAGATGTAGACGCCCTTATCGATGTTGAGCTGGTAGCCGTAACGCTCCGCCGTCGTCGGGTCGAATACGGATACGCCGAGATACGGACGCGCAACGTAGCCCTTGTCGATCAGTTCATTGACGATGGTCTCCACGGTATTGATCGGAATAGCGAATCCCATGCCCTCGACACCGGTCGCGGCGACCTTAGCGCTGTTGATGCCGATGACCTCGCCGTCCGCGTTCACGAGCGCGCCGCCGGAGTTGCCGGGGCTGATGGCCGCATCCGTCTGGAGCAGTTTCACGCGTTTGTCACTGATGTCGAGCGTGCGGTTGAGCGCGCTGATCACGCCCGCCGTGACGCTCCCTTGGAATTCAAGGCCCATGGGGTTGCCGATGGCAATGGCGGGTTCGCCGACCACGACATTATCTGAATTACCGAAGGCCGCGGTCGGAAGATCGTTCGCATCCACTTTGACGACGGCAAGGTCGGTGAACTCATCCTTTCCAATGAGCTTCCCCTTGAGACTGCGTCCGTCTGAGAGAGAGACGACGATCTCCTTTGCACCACTGATGACGTGGTTGTTCGTTACGATGTACCCGTCCTTGCGGAAGATCACGCCGGAGCCGACGCCCTCGGTCTCCACGGGATTATTGAACCAATCCCGCGCAACGGCCTTGTTCGTAATGCCGACAACGGCCGGTCCAACGGCTTTCGCCGCACGCACTACGGGCGTATTGCGCGCCTCCGAGAGTCCGGCCACCTCTGCCGCCTGCGTCGGCCGCATTCCCCCAACGCTGTTGTCCGCGGCCGTTCCCATGGAGCAGCCGCCAAAGACGATGACGGATGCTGCGGCGACGGCTGCCATGAACGCAATGCCTTTACGACGCCGGAAAACGGAACCGATATTCATAAAGCATCTCCTTTTTTTCACAAAATTGTCTCCGCACCGCCCGCGGGCAGGCATGTCTCGATGTCCAGCGCGACGCCGTGCGACGCGAGAATCCCCTGTACGGTATCGCGCGCAAGAGCGGGGCGGTTGTTCTCCTCCGAGAGGTGGGCGAGGTAGACCTTCTGCGGCCGTCGCCGCATGCGCATGAGGGCCCAAGCGGCGTCGGTATTGGCCAGATGCCCGCGTGCGGAGAGAATGCGCCGTTTGAGCGGCCACGGGTATGTGCCGCCCCGCAGCAGGTCCGGATCGTGGTTCGCCTCCAAGACCAAGACGTCCGCGCCCTCCATCGCCTCCTGCACTGTGTCCGTAACGACGCCGAGATCCGTCGCGATCGTGCAGCAAGACGATCCTTCGAGGCGAAAGCCGCACGGCTCCGCCGCGTCGTGCGAGACGGCAAACGGGCGCACCGTGACGCCACCGACGGCAAAGTCGTCGGCGATGCTGCATATATCTCCCGCAAACGCCGCGGCGCCGTCGATGTGATCCAAGGTCCCCCGCGTTGCAAGAACGGGCAGACGATACCGCTTCACAAAGGTCTTGAGGCCGCGCACATGGTCGCTGTGCTCATGCGTGACGAGCACGGCATCAAGCGACTGCGGATCGACGCCGTGCTGCGCAAGCCCGTTCCCGATCCGCGCCGCGCTGATCCCCGCATCAATGAGCAGCCGCGTCCCGTCCAGCTCGACATAGACCGCGTTCCCCTTGCTCCCGCTCGCCAGTATAGATACCTGCAATGCGCCGCCCTCCTCTCGTTCGCTGTCATCATATGCTCTTTGTCTGTAAATTTTCTGCAAAATTTATATGAGATACTTTAAGACATCCGTTGGAGTTCATCCTTCATCGCCGCGATATGCGCCATGAGTTCATCGGAAAAGACATCGAGAGACTCTTTGCTCTTTCGGTCTCCATGGAACGCGATCGGCGGTCCGTACATGATGCGAAGCGGCGGCAACACACCGCCGTTGGCAAAGATCCGGTGGGAGTTCAAAATGGCGACGGGTACGACGGGCGCGCCCGTCATCGCCGCGATCAGCGCGACGCCCGCCTCGGGTTTTTGCAGCGCGCCCGTCTTGCTGCGCGTCCCCTCCGGGAACAGGCCAAGGATGCGCCCTTCCTTGAGCACCTGCACGGCGGTCTTGATCGCACCGCGGTCGGATGCCCCGCGCTTCACCGGGAACGCATGGCAGCGGCGTATGATGCCGCCGAATATGGGATTTTCAAACAGTTCGATCTTCGCCATGTAGCTGACGGGCCGCTCGATGAGACTGGCCATGAGCGGCGGATCGGCGTTGCTCGCGTGATTGGCGGCCAAAATGACCGCGCCCTCCCGCGGAATGTTTTCACGCCCGTAAACGCGCGTGCGGAAAAAGACATAAAAGATAAAGCGAAAAAAATACTGAAAAAAAGCGTATACCATGATCGCTCCTTATCTATGCGCAGAGTTCGAGAATGCGCGCCGTTACCTCCTCAATGGAAAGCCCCGTCGAGTCGATCAGAATCGCATCGTCCGCCTTGCGCAGAGGTGAGATCGCGCGCTCGCTGTCCTGCTTGTCCCGCGCGGCAATCTCTTTTTGCAGTTCATCTAAATCGACATCGTAGCCCTTCGCCTGCATCTCCCTATAGCGGCGCCGCGCGCGCTCTTCGACCGAGGCGCTGAGGAATACCTTGACATCCGCGTTCGGCAGGACGTTTGTGGCAATATCGCGCCCGTCCATTACGACTCGGCCCGCAGTTGCCATCGCGCGTTGGAGCTCGACCATCTTTTCCCGCACGGGACCGAGCGCCGCCACGCGCGAGACGATGCGCGTGACCGTGGGCGTGCGAATTTCCTCCGTCACATCCGTGCCGTCAACGGCGACGCGCGTGCCCGCATCCGTACAGGAAAGCCGGACGTCGATCTCCCCCACGGCCCGCAAGATATCCGCGTCCGTCACTTGGTCCGCGGCGCGGAGCGCTTTCCACGCGACGGCGCGGTACATGGCGCCCGTGTCGATATAGGTATAGCCGAGCCGTTCCGCAACGCGCTTGGCGACGGTGCTCTTGCCCGCGCCCGCAGGGCCGTCGATGGCAATGATACGCTTCATGTAAAAATTCCTCCTATGCGTTGCTCAGCTGTGCGAGCTGTGTAAAAAATGACGGATATGAGATATCGGCGCTGCTCGGCTCCTCAATTTCGACGCCACCGCCTGCGGCGCCGAGCACGGCGAGCGACATCGCCATGCGGTGATCGCCGCGGCTGTTTGCCGTCCCCGCGTGAACGGGACGCTGCCCGTGAATGACGAGGCCGTCCTCCCGTTCCTCGATGCTGCCGGGCGAGAGCTTTCCGAACTCGGCGGCGATCGCCTGCAGACGGTCCGTCTCCTTCACCCGCAGCTCTCCCGCGCCCGTGATCACCGTATCACCTGCGGCAAAGAGCGCCGCGACGGCGAGAATGGGAATCTCATCGATGAGACGCGGCATGATGTCCGCGCCGAACCGGACGCCGTGCAGTTCGGACGCCTCCACGGCAAGATCGGCAATGCGCTCGCCGCCGCTCGTGCGCACATTCCGTTGGGTGATATGCGCTCCCATTTCCGCGAGGACGTCCAGGATCCCCGTACGCGTCGGGTTGACGCCCACATTTTTGAGCAGGAGACGGCTGCCTGGCAGGATGCTCGCCCCGACGAGGAAGTACGCCGCGGAGCTGATGTCCCCCGGCACGATGATCTCCTCGGGCGCGCGATACGCGTCGTCTGCCGGCGGGAAGATGCGCACGCTGCATCCCGTACGCTGCACACGGACGCCGAACCCCGCGAGCATCCGCTCCGTATGATCCCGCGAGACGAACGGTTCCGTGACGGTCGTCGGCGCGTCCGCATAGAGTCCCGCGAGCAGCACGGCGGACTTCACCTGCGCGCTCGCAACGGGACTATCGTATGCAATGCCGTGGAGCTGCCCCGCGCACGGCAGGATGCAGAGCGGCAGGTGGTCGTTGCCGCTGCGCCCATAGATACGCGCGCCCATCGCCGAGAGCGGACGGTGCACACGGCCCATCGGGCGGCGCGAGAGCGAATCGTCCCCCGTAAAGGCCGAAAAAAACGGCTGGGCTGCGAGCAGCCCCATCATCAGGCGCAGCGTCGTCCCCGAGTTCCCGGCGTCGAGTACCGACAGGGGTTCGGAGAGTCCGCGCAGGCCCCGTCCCGTGACGATCAGCGTATGATCCGTGATAAACTTGATATCGACGCCGAGTGCGCGCATCACGCCCACGGTCGAAAGACAATCGGCTGCGCAGAGGAAATTCTCGATGCGCACCGGCGTGCTGCCGAGCCCCGAAAATATCACGCTGCGATGCGAGACGGACTTGTCGCCCGGGATATCGACTACACCCGTCCATCCGCGCGCTGCGGGTTCGATCTTTTTTACTTCCGCCACCTGTTTCACTCGCCTTCCAAATTCCGCACACTATGAATGCCGGCCGCATGACCCATGGAAAATGCCGCCTGCAAATTATATCCGCCCGTAAAGCCGTCGACGTCGACGATCTCTCCGGCGAAGTACAGCCCGCGCACGCGCTTTGATTCCATCGTACGCGGGTTGATCTCGCGCGTATCCACGCCGCCGGCCGTGACGATTGCCTCGACAAGGGGACGCGTCCCCGTGATGGTCAGCGGCAGTGCCTGCAAGGTTTGCGCGAGGCGATTGCGCGCCTTTGCGGAGACCTGCCCGACCGGACATTCCGGCGAGAGCGCCGCCGCGCGGAGCACGATGTCGATGAGCCGATGCGGCAGCAGATCGACCATCCCGTTATGCAGATGCTTGCGCTCATATTTTGTAAAATCCCGATCCATCCGCGCGCGCAGCACCTCATAGGTGAGGGCGGGCTTTAAATTGAGGCGCAGTTCCAATGCGTCCGCGCCCTCCGATAGCAGCGCCGATGCGCGGCGGCTGAGGCGCAGGATGATCGGCCCTGTGACGCCGAAATGCGTGAACAGCATCTCGCCGAACGCCTCTTCCTGCTTTTTCCCCGCATGGTAAAGCGCGGCGCGGACATTGCGCAGAGACAGTCCCTGCACATCCTTCACCCACGGCTCCGCGGCGCAGAGCGGGACGAGCGCGGGAAAGATCGGCGTGATACGATGCCCTGCCGCGCGCGCCATAGGGTAGCCGTCGCCCGTCGACCCTGTCAGCGGATAGGACGCGCCCCCAACGGCGAGGATCACGGCATCCGCCGCTGCGGTGCCGCCGTTTTGTAGGCGCACGCCGCGCACCCTGCCGCCTTCCAGAATCAGATCTGACACGCCGGCATTCGTACGAATCTCCACATGCAGATCGTGCAGATGCCGCAGCATGGCGTCCACGACATCAGCGGCGCGATCGCTTCGCGGAAACACCCGATTGCCGCGTTCCACCTTGAGCGGCACGCCGTGCGCCTCGAAGAATGCTGTCACCGCCGTATTGTCAAAGGCGCGCAGGACACTGTTGAGAAAGCGGCCGTTCCCTCTGATATTCCGGATGATCTCGGCGGCGTCATCCGCGCTTGTGACGTTGCAGCGGCCTTTTCCCGTGATCATCATCTTGCGGCCGACGCGCGGCATCTTCTCGAGGAGCAGAACGCTGCCGCCGCACGCCGCCGCGGCCGCCGCCGCCGTCATCCCCGCGGGGCCCGCGCCCACGATTACGATCCGTTTCACTGCACGTCACTCCCGCAAGTATCCTAAGTTCATGAATCTCTTTTGCTGTCAAATGCCGCGCGGCCCCGCAAGGCAGCCCCCTCAGCGTCAACATCGCAAAGCGCACGCGCCGCAGCGCGCATACCCTGCATCCAACGGCGGCAAACATGCGGCGCACCTGTCTGTTGCGTCCCTCGTGGATGACGATCTCGATCCTCGTTCGATCTTGTACGTCGCCCAAGACGCGAATGCGCGCGGGCGCGGTTCTGCCGTCCTCCAGCAGGACGCCGCCGCGCAGTAGACGCAGCTTTTCCGCGGTCACCGTCCCCTCTATTTCGGCGTGGTATACCTTATCGATCTCAAAGCGCGGGTGCAGCAGCCCCTGCGTCACGGCACCGTCGTTTGTGATGAGCAGCAGCCCCTCCGTATCAGCGTCAAGCCGTCCCACAGGATAGAGGCGCACGCCTGTGTCCGGCAACAGATCAAGCACCGTCCTGCGGCCGCGCTCATCATATGCCGTGGAGATATAACCGCGCGGTTTGTTCAGCAGCATATAGACACGCGCCTCGTTCATCTGCACGCATCTGCCGTCCACGGCGATCTCATGCAGTGCGGCGTCGTATTTAGAACCGAGCGTCGTCACGCGCACACCGTCCACGGTCACACGCCCCGCACGGATCAGCTCCTCGGCGCTGCGCCGCGAAGCGATGCCTGCGCTGCTGAGAATTTTTTGCAGCCGCTCTTCCATCGCGCTCCCCTATCGTATCCTGACCGACTGCGTTCCCAAAAGTGCGGTCAGCTCCTCTTTGACCGCGGGGCTGCCGTCGATCCAATAAGCCTCGTCGAGCCGCCGCCAGCGGCCGTCGCTCTGCACATAGACGGGATGATCCCCCGCGTGACCGGCAAACAGCTCCTTCATCCGCTCCCAAAGGAGCGCTCGGTCCCCCTCTAAAGGCGGGATCAGATAATACGACGTGCGGTACTCGTCCATCTGCCAAATCTCGTCCGCAAGGAGCTTCGGCGTCTCCCCCGCCGTATCGACGCGTCCCTGCACGACGACGATCCGATCCGTTTCCAAATCGGAAACATGTGCGTAAAACACACGCGGGAAGACGGTCACCTCAATCTGTCCGCTGAAGTCCTCCACATCCGCAAAGAGCATGGTATCGCCCTTCTTGGTCGTGAGCCGCTTGGTACTCGTGAGAATACCGCCGACGCGGACCATCTGACGGTCGCGCTGCACCTCGGCGGGAATCCGGCCGATCGGCAGCAGACAGTCGAGTGTCTCTTGATAATCCTCGAGCGGATGCCCTGTGATGTAGAAGCCCGTGGCCTCCTTCTCCCATGCGAGGCGTTCCCGCGCCGTGCTTGCGGGGACATCGGCGGCCGTGCGGATCTGCTGCACCTCCTCCATCGTCTCCTGCCCGAAGAGTCCGATCTGACCGCTCTGTAGATCGCGCTGTGTGCGCGCCGCATCCGTCATGGCCGCATCCAGTGCGGCGAGGAGCTGATTGCGCTCCACGCCGATGCTGTCGAACGCGCCGCATTTGATCAGGCTCTCGATCGCTCTCTTGTTCAGCGTCCGCATATCGACGCGTGTGCAGAAATCGACTAGGGAGCGAAACGCCCCGCCCTCGGCGCGCGCCCGTTCAAGGGCTGCAATCGCACTCTCTCCGACGTTGCGGACCGCCGCTAGCCCGAAGCGTATCGCACCGTCTTCGATGCCAAACGTTGCCGCGCTCGAATTGATGTCTGGCGGCAGGATCTTGATCTTCATCTGGCGGCAGAGCTGGATGTAGACCTGGATTTTATCGGTCTTGTCCATGATGCTCGTGAGGACTCCCGCCATGAATTCCACGGGGTAATGGGCCTTGAGGTACGCGGTCTGCCACGCGAGCAGCCCATAGGACGCGCTGTGGGACTTGTTGAAGCCATAGTCCGCAAAATGCGTGAGCAGGTCGAAGATATGATTCGCCAGCGGTGCGTCGATACCGTTCTTCGCGCATCCCGCAAGGAAAGACTCCTTCTGCGCCATAAGGAGATCGTGTTTCTTCTTGCCCATCGCGCGGCGCAGGAGGTCGGCCTGTCCGAGTGTAAAGCCCGCAAGCACCTGCACGATCTGCATAACCTGCTCCTGATAGAGCACGACGCCGAACGTCTCTTTGAGGATCGGTTCGAGGAGCGGGTGCATGTAGGCGACTTCTTTTTTCCCGTGCAGGCCGTCGATGAAATCCGTCACCATGCCGCTGCCGAGCGGTCCCGGGCGGTAGAGCGCGACCGTTGGGATAAGGTCCACGAATCCTTTGGGCTGCAAATCTTTAACGAGGTTCGTCATGCCCGTGGATTCCATCTGAAAGACGGCGCCTGTATCGCCGTTGCACAGCATTTGTGACGTCAGTTCATCTTCCAACGGGATGCGATCAATGTCGATCGCAATGCCGTGAGACTGCTTGATGTTCTTCAGCGCATCCTCGATGATGGTCAGCGTGCGCAGGCCGAGGAAGTCCATCTTGAGCAAGCCGAGCGCCTCGACGTCGTCCTTATCGAACTCCGTGACGAGCGTCCCCTCGGACACCCAGACGGGCACATGATGCGCGAGCGGTTCCTTCGCAATCACGACGCCCGCCGCATGGATGGACGTATTGCGCGGTAGGCCTTCGATCTTGCGCGCGAGATCGATAACGCGATGCACGGACTCGTCTTCATCGTAAAGGCGGCGAAAATCGGCCGACTCCTTCAGCGCGCGGTCGAGCGTGATATTGAGTTCTGTTGGAACGAGCTTGGTGATGCTCGAGACCTCGCCGAACGACATCTCGAGGACGCGTCCCACATCGCGGATCGCGCCCTTCGCCCCCATCGTGCCAAAGGTTGCGATCTGCGCGACGTGATCCTCACCGTAGCGCTCCTTGACATACGAAATCACCCGCCCGCGGTTGATATCATCGAAGTCGATATCGATATCCGGCATGGATACGCGTTCCGGGTTCAAGAACCGCTCAAAGAGCAGCGCATAGCGGAGCGGATCGATGTTCGTGATGCCGAGCAGATAGGCGACGATGCTGCCCGCCGCCGAACCGCGGCCCGGGCCGACGGCGACGCCGTGCCCCCGCGCATAGTTGATGAAATCCCAGACGATGAGAAAGTAGCTGGCATATCCCATGCCGTGTATGACGCCGAGCTCATAGTCAAGGCGCGCACGAATCTCATCGGTGATATCCGGATAGCGTTCCGGCAGACGTTCCTCACAGAGCACGCGCAAATATGCGTCGTCGCTTTCATAGGTCGATGGAATGGGATAAAACGGCAGCTGCAGTTCTCCGAAGGTAAAGTCCACGCGGCACCGCGCGGCGATCTTCGCCGTATTCTCAACGGCGCCCGGGTAGTCCCGAAAGAGCGCCGTCATCTCCTCTTCGGATTTCAGATAGTAATCCGGCCCCGAGAACCGCATGCGGTCGGGATCATTGATCGTCCGCCCCGTCTGGACGCAGAGGAGGATGTCGTGAAACTCGCTGTCCTCCGCGCGCACATAGTGAACGTCGTTCGTCGCGACGAGACCGATCCCATGATTTTCGGCCAGTGTACGCAGCGCATGATTGACCGTCTTTTCCTCGCTGAGTCCATGATCCTGCACTTCGAGGAAAAAATTCTCGCGGCCAAATATATCCACATATTCCGCGAGAACCTCTTCTGTCTGCGCGGCGTCTCCCCGCAGCACGGCACGCGGAATCTCCCCCGCCACGCAGGCGGAGAGGGCGATGATCCCCTCATGGTATGTGCGCAGGAGGTCTTTATCCACACGCGGCTTATAATAATATCCCTCGATATTTGCGAGGGATACGAGCCGGACCAGATTGCGGTACCCTGTCTCGTTCTCCGCGAGCAGGATGAGATGATGATAGCGTACGCCGCCCACTTCCGCACGCTCATGCCGCGACCGCGGCGCGACATAGACCTCACAGCCGATGATCGGGTGGATGCCCTGCGCCTTTGCTTCCTTGTAGAACGCAACGGCGCCGTACATGACGCCGTGATCCGTGATGGCCACCGCGTCCATGCCCAGCTCCTTCGTCCGCCGGACCAATTCCTTGATCCGGCTGGCGCCGTCAAGCAGACTGTATTCCGTATGCACATGCAGATGGGCAAACGCCATGTATCCTGTCCCCCTCTCCTCGTTTGATGCGTTCCATCGTTACACATCGCGCGTCGGCTGCGCACTGCAAAATTCCTTCCACACTTCTAAATATGCCGCCTCCAGCGCACGCATATATCCGTGACTGTCCATCAGCGGCGATTGTTTCATATTCGTTCGGAGGCCCGCATGATACGCCTCGATCAGCTTCGGCGATTCCGCGAGCTGGACGGCACGGCGGACGTAGTTGATATCGTTCTCAACGACGAGCTCCCGCACGCCCGCATTGGTCAAAATGGACGCGCCAAACCGCGCGCCGTGCGTGCGCCCGCGCATGGAGATCACAGGCACCCCCATGTAGAGCGCCTCGCATGTCGTCAGTCCCCCGTTGTAGGGCGCAGTGTCGAGCGCGATGTCGATGTCCCGGTACTGTTCGAGGTAATCGGGGCTGTACGGACGAAACACGATGCGCGAAAGATCGAAGTTCAGCAGAGACAGCCGTTTTTTGAGAAAATCTTTCCCGGCATCAATGCTGCAAATCTTCCCCTTGAGCACGAGTCTGGCGTCCCGCACCGTCTCGAGAATCCCGCGCCACAGCAGCAGAATCTCATCCGTAACCTTCGCAAAGTTGTTGAAGCTGGCGAAGGTGACATATCCGTTCCTGTGCACCGGCGCTTCGATCCCGCTCTCGGGCATGGCGCGGATCTCCTCCGGCGCGTAGCAGAGATGCGAATGCGGCAGACGCAGGATCCGCTCGGTGAATCCGGACTCTGCCGCGGCATCCCCCTTCGGAATGCAGACCTCGTCCGAAAGAAAGTAGTCAATGGTGCGCAGGCCGGTCGTATTCGTGTAACCAATGCCCGATATTTGCACAGGAGCAGGGCGATATGCCATAACCGGCAGTGCATTGTCCTGCGAATGTCCCGAGAGATCAACCAGAATATCGATCTTGTCCTCGTTGATCATGCGTGCCGCAGTGCGCGGCGGACGGCTGCGCAGGTCCCGCCATGTGACTCTGCGCGAGCGCAGACGGTCGGTCACCGCGTCGCTCCTGCCCGTCGCGTAGCAAAACACCATAAAGCGCTCGCCGTCAAAATGCCGCAGGAGCGGCGTCAAAAAATAGGAGACGGCGTGTTCCCGAAAGTCCGGCGATATATAGCCGATGCGGAGTTTCCGCCGCGCCGTACGCACGGCATTTTCATGCGTGTACGGCGTCGCAGAGACCATCTCGTTATAGTACGCCGCCTTTTCCCGTCCCTCACGGGGGCCGAGATAGCGATAGTTCCGCATAAAGAGATATTTGCTGTAAAGCTCGGCCGCCTCGCTCGGCTCTTTCGCAAGGCGACTCGACATGAGGAGTTCATGGGCAGCCCCCTTCGCCTCCCCGCCGAGATAGAGCGCATCCGCGAGCCAGCCCCGCGCGCGTTTTAGCATCTGGTAATAGATGCTGTAGACGGGATCGTCCGCGCCGAGCACCTGCGCCTTGTAGGAAAGTTCCTCGATGAGATCGGCAAGCAGGGGGATCTCGTCTCCCAGGCGAAATTCAAGCGCCGCCAGCCCCGCCTGTACCATACGAGCGCGTGGATGGCGCGGATGAACACGGAGGACCTGCCGGGCGAGTTCCTCCGCCTCGTCGATGTTGCCGCTGTAGAGCGCGGCTTCGGCGTTGACCGCCACGGCGTCGACATCGCCCTCCATGAGTCTCTCGACCTCCTGCGCACACGCACGCATCCCCTTCAAATCCCCATCGGCGGAGAATTTTGCGGCGAGCTTGAGCCAGTTCATCTTTTCTTCTGCTGTATGTTCACTCTGCGGGGGCTGCTCCTGCATGTGGGAGGCGCTCCTTTCCTAGACTTCGGGATGTAGTTCAGAACCGTACGCACGGAGAAATATCTTTTGGTAGCGCTTGTATTCCGGTGCCAGCGGCTTCTCGCGCGGACAGTGGATGCACCAAAAATCATCTTCCTGATTCGGCACGACGACTTTGAACGCATGGCGGTGCATCTCCATACACATGGAAGTGTCATAAAGATGCCATCCTGTAAACAGGTCGTCACGCCAACGTATATCATACTGCGTTGCGATAAGAAGGCCGTCAACGGCCTCCACCTCGACATAGGGTCCCTCCGGCTCCATACAGTGCGAGTCCACAACGCTCTCGGACTCGCAGTGATGCAGAACGCGGCCGTAAGTACGCAGGCCGTCCCACCAGACACCGGAGCGCGGCAGACTGCGGCAGCCGATCATGCCGACCAGCCCGATCGTTTCATTTTGGAAGATGGAAAGCAGATCTCGTATAAACATCTTATTGACAACGAGCACGTCCTGATGCAGATAGACCTTATAGTGCGCATTCGTCTGCCGCGCCCCCTCGTTATACCCCGCGCACATCGAGGACGCCCCGCGCACGGGAATATATTCGACCGACATCCCCACCGGAATGTGCAGCGATTTTAAATACAACAGGCACTCGCTGTACATATCTTCGTCGTTGACACAGGAAATAAAGGCAACCTTGCTGCGATCTAAATCAACCATATTCGTTCTCTTCACTTCCACCTTCCGCTTCTGCACGAAGCGCTGCATAGATTCTGCGCGTCGTAGGGTCAAAACTCTCTCCAGCGCTGATCTCGAGCATCCGAACGATGAACGCCCGCCGCGTATGCGAATATCTCATCAAACGCCGGTAAAAGGCCTCCGTATGCACAACCGTTTCCCGAATGAACGACGCGAGATAGTCCTGGAAAATACCCAAACGATCTGCAAGGCCCCACAGCGCGCGAACGGACTCCTCCGGCGCCACATCGTATTCGATCCGATGAATGAGCCGCGCCATAGCGCGGCGATCCGTTGCCGTATACATGGATTTGAGCAGAGAGAGCTCGGGCATGGAACGGTCGGCGCGCACGAGGTAAAACTCCGTTTCGATATCGTTTCGCTCGTTGTCAAACCCCGCCGCTGTGAGCCGTGCGATAAGCCCCTCGGGCGCCGCACGGCGCTGGGTCTTCACACGAACGCTCTTATAGAACGAGGCGTAGAGCAGACTTTCAAATTCTGGTCTGGCGTACAGCCGCGAGACGACATTGTAATAATGCCCTTCCATGAGATTCTGCAAAACCGACCAGTGCCGTATATTGCGAAAGCTGGTGAGGAGCGATCCCGTTTCCTTTAGAAAGGTCGAAAAGCCCGCGGCGATATCCTGCGGATTGTCGGCGTGCTCCAACGTGAGATCGGACACGATATAGTCAAAAAAGCCGCGCGGATACGGCAGCGGCACGGCAAGATAGTCGAGGAACTGCCAGCGAATGTCCGGCGGAAAATCGGCGCCGTCCTGCTCCAATGCGGCCGTCACAGCGTATAGTTCCGCATGCGGAAACATCGTTTGGAGCCGCGTCAGATAGACGAGGCTCTCCACGACGAGAATCCGCAGCGGCATGGCGTTCGGCTGCAAAAACGAAAGGAGCTCCGGACGTATCTTTTCCGCCACGCCCTGTCACGCTCCTTTCACACCATCGAATGCACAATACAACGCACATATGCAACGTTTTTTCCATTATAGCATAATCGGGAAAGAAGTTGTATATCCATGCGCACGTTTAGATTCCTCCGACGATCGGCAGCACGTAGATCGCCGGCGTCTCATAGGGATGCACGGCGCGAACGGCAGCAATCGTCTCATCCAGACGCGCGGCTTTGACGCATAGTTCGACCTTCAGTTCCGGCGCTTCACAGACTTCGCCGATGGTTCCCTCATAGGGATCGGCCCCCGCGAGCGGACGCCATGTCCCCGTCACACGACTGTATGCGAAACAGGAGTCGTAATGCCCCATATGTCCGGCATCGACAGACTGCAAGGCCCGCCGCAGGTCGCTCAGATGCGTCTCGGGGATAAATATTTCCAGTTTTAAATACGCCGGCCGCTCCATTGTCATATCTGCCACCCATGCCTCCAAGCCTACTCGATATTCAGTCCGACATCACTGCGGAGCTGGATTGCCTCTGCGATATGCGGCGCCGCGATCTCCCGCGCGCCCGCAAGGTCTGCAATCGTGCGCGCCACCTTGATGATGCGGTCATGCGACCGCGCGGAGAGATTGATCCTATGAAACGCAGCTTCGAGAAGGTCAGCCGCATCCGGCTGCAAGCGGCAGTATTTCTTGATCATACTGTGATTCATCTGCGCATTACAAAAGAGATCGTGGGCGCGCAGCCGTGCCCGTTCGATCTCACGCGCCGCGACGACCCGCGCGCGGATCGCCGCCGAGGACTCCGCGCGCTGCGTCGCATGCAGATCGCTGTAATCCACGCGCGATACACGTATGTGAATGTCGATGCGATCGAGCAACGGTCCCGAGATCTTACGCGTATACCGCTTGATCTCCCCTGCACTGCATTCACACGCATGGTTCTTGTCTCCATAGTAGCCGCACGGGCATGGGTTCATCGCGGCTACCAAAATGATACTAGAGGGAAAGGTCAGCGTCGCATTCGCACGCGACACCGTAATCTGGCGATCCTCAATCGGCTCACGCAACACCTCAAGCGTCTTCTTGCTGAACTCCGGCAGCTCGTCGAGAAAGAGCACGCCG